>JAIOXO010000006.1 GCA_022396035.1 Actinomycetes bacterium
TGCCTGAACATATCTGGAAAGATATTGAGGATCCTTTTAATTATTCCACAGAGGATGCGCTTACCGGAACCGGGCCTTTTACTCTGGCTGATTACAGCCCCAGTGAAGGTTCGTATTTATTTGAGGCCAACCAGGATTATTACGGAGGCAAGGTAAATATTGACAGTATTGCTTTTGTAAAAGTGGTTCCTGAAACTAGTGCTTCCATGCTGCAAAGCAATAATATAGATGCGGCGGCAATACCTGCGGATATAGCTGACGATACCCAGCAGAAAGGCTTTATTTTAGAACAGGAGCCTCCGGTATGGGCAGCAAAACTTTTAATAAACCATGAAAATAATGAATTGCTGGCCCGGGAACCGGTCAGGCAGGCCCTGGCTTATGCTGTTAACCTGGAGCAGATAGTAGAGATATCACAGAGAGGCTTTGCAGTAAAGGGAAGTGCCGGACTTATGCCTCCGGCAAACAGTTCGTGGTATAATCCGGAAGTTTTTCAGTACAGATTTGATAGGGATAAAGCAAAGAAAATTTTGGAAGAACATGGCTATCAGCTGAAGCAGGACGGCTATTATTATTCCGGAGGCAGGATATTAAAGCTGGAGCTGGCAGTAAGCCAGGGGGATTTTGAAAGGGATGCCCAGATAATTAAGAGCAATCTGGAAGAGGCAGGCATAAAAATAGATCTGGTAAGCTATGAAGGCAAAACCCTGGACAGCAAAATTGAAAATTGGGATTTTGACCTGGCCATAAGCGGCCATGGAGGTCTGGGCGGTGACCCGGAAGCCTTAAACCGGGTGATAACAGGGCAGGATTTTAACAGCGTAAGATATTTTAAAGATGAACATCTGGTAAATTTACTGGAAGCTCAGGTTCAAGAGATGGATATCCGGAAAAGAAGACAGATGGTTTATCAGATTCAGGACCTATATTCACAGCATCTGCCCTCAATAACCCTTTATTATGCACAGTGGTACTGGGCACATAACCAGAAAGCTGATATATTTTTTACCCCGGGAGGAATTGCGTTAGGCATACCCCTGCCTTTAAATAAAATAGCATTTATAGATTAGTGATATGAAAAAGCGTTGGACCAGTTATATAATCGCGTTTCTGGTAATAATCTCTATCAATTTTATAGCTCCCAGACTGCTTCCCGGGGATCCGGTAAGTGCCATTTATGGCCAGGAGGTTCTGGTAAAGCTGCCCCCTGAAGCAGTAGAGTATATCAACCATACCTACGGCCTTGACCGGCCGGCCATAGTTCAGTATTTTGACTACCTGGGTTCTCTGTTCAAAGGACAGCTGGGTTATTCCTATTATCATAAGGCAGAGGTGGGGTCGGTGCTTTTATCTTATCTACCCTATAGTCTGGTGCTTATGGGCCTGGCTATGATTATTTCCAATTTTCTGGGGGTTACCGCAGGGATTGAATCTGGATGGAGAAGGGGGAAAATCCTGGATAGAATCCTGCTGGGGACTATTATGTTTTCATCCAGCTTCCCCAGTTTTTTTGTAGGGGCTCTTTTTTTAATACTTCTGGGTTCCATCCTGGGGCTGCTCCCGGTGCAGGGGGCCAGTACTGCTTACGGCGGACTTACCGGACTGGGATTTTCCATTGACTTTGCTAAACATCTGCTGCTGCCTCTTGTCAGCCTGGTAGTGGTGTTTTTGCCCTCGGTATACCTGCTTACCCGGAATTCCATGGTATCCAATTTAAGCGAGCCCTATATACTGCTGGCCAGGGCCAAGGGGCTTAGCGCCAGGAGGATAAGATATGTCCACGCAGGAAAGAATTCCCTTATACCTGTTGCTACCCAGGCAGGCATAAACCTGGGTAGCAGGCTGGTTACCGGAGCCTTGTTTGTAGAGATAGTGTTTTCCTATCCGGGGATGGGTACCCTTATCTATAATTCTATACTTAACCGGGATTATCCCATGCTTCAGGGGAGCCTGCTGCAGGTTACGGTACTGGTGCTGCTGATAAATTTTTTGGCAGACCTTATGTATGTAAAACTGGACCCCAGGATAGAATATGCATATTAGCATTAAACAAAACCTGAGGAAGGATAGAAGGGCCCAGGCAGGCCTGGCAGTGGTGGCGCTGCTGTTTTTGTTTGGAATTTTTTCTCCCTGGCTGGCTATGGACCCCCATGATTTCAGCAATCACATATTTGCCAGTCCCGGGCCGGGTCACTGGATGGGAACCAATGATCTGGGCCAGGATATATTTTCCAGGCTGCTTTACGGGTTGAGAACTTCCATGTTCATTTCAGTAAGTGTAGGGATACTGGCAACTTTAATCAGTGTTGTTGTAGGGATGCTTGCCGGGTTTATAGGGGGGTGGCCGGACATGGTTACCATGAGGGTGATTGATGCTCTGCTGGTGCTTCCTTCTATAATTATAATTATACTTGTATCTGCATTTATAAGGCCTGGTCTGGCCAGCTTGATTATAATAATATCCCTGTTTCACTGGCAGGGGGGAGCCAGGATTATAAGGGGGCAGACCCTGGCTATAAAACAGAAGACCCATATAAGTTGTGCCAGGACCTTCGGGGCGGGCAAGGGATATATCCTTGCCAGGCATATCTTTCCCGATATTGGCAATATTATTGTGGTTTCTTTTTTGCACAATGCCCGCTCAGCTGTTTTCTTGGAGGCCGGCATGGCGTTTATAGGAATCTCCAGCCTGGCTACGGTTAGCCTGGGCACCATAATGCATAATGCCTTCCGTTTTTACTATCTGCCGGTATGGTTGTGGTGGCTTCTGCCTCCTGGTATAATGCTGGCTTTGATACTGCTGTCCTTTACTTTCCTGGGCAATTTAATGGAAAAGGTAATAGATCCGAGGTTAAGGGATGCTTAAATTAAAAGACCTGTACGCCTCCTATGGGCAAAAAAAGATCCTCAAGGGCATAAACTTTGAGGCCGGAAAGGATGAAATAATTGCTGTGGTTGGAGAGTCTGGAACCGGTAAGACCACCCTGGCTATGAGTATTATGGGCTTGCTTAAAAACAGCGCTTCCGATGCCTGGACCGAAGGAGAGATAATTTTTGACGGCCTCAACCTCTGTCAGCTGGATGCAAAAGGCTGGAAGCCGATAAGATGGAAACAGATTTCCATGGTGTTTCAAAATGTAGATAATATACTTAATCCTACCATGACTATATACCAGCAGTTAAGTGAGGTGGCTGATGGCAGTAGTGAAAATATAGAGCAGATGTTGGATAGGGTTAATTTCCCCCTGGACAGGGCGCATGACTACCCCCATCAGTTGAGCATGGGTGAAAAACAGAGGGTATTGGTGGCTATGGCCTATTTGCCTGATCCCGGGGTGGTTATTCTGGATGAGCCCACTTCTGCCCTGGACCAGGAATCCAAGCAGGAACTTATAGCTACCATAAAGAGCCTGAGCAGGTCCAGAGTAGTGATATTGGTAACCCACGATCTGGATACTGCAGAGAAGCTATCCTGTAAGACATTGGTATTGTATGGGGGCAGTATAGTTGAATACGGATCTACTGGTCTGATCTTTTCCAATCCCCGCCATCCTTATACCCGCGGCCTTATAAGGTCTTATCCTTCAACCGGCCGAACCAAAGATCTGCAGGGAATAAGGGGGCAGGCAGAGTTTGTAAAGCAGGGCTGTCCTTTCTGGCCCAGGTGTACCCAGTCTATAGACATCTGCAGAATAAAAAAACCTGAACTTAAAAATCAGGGTTCAAAAAGTGTTGCCTGCCACCGGGGAGGGATAATAGCCCTGCTTAAAGCTGAAAAAATTAGTAAAAGTTATGGACAGCATGCTGTATTACAATCTGTAGGTCTTAACATATATGAGGGGGAAACAGTAACCCTTCTGGGCAGGAGTGGTTGCGGTAAAACCACATTGGCGAAGATTATCATGGGTCTGGTTGCCGCTGACGGTGGAAATATATATTTAGAGGACATGAGAGTTGAGAAATGGGATTCTGCCTTCTACGGCCTGGTACAGATGATTTTCCAGGATATCCGGTCTGCAGTTTCTCACCGCTTGAATGTAATAGATGCAGTGATGGAACCCCTGGTGATAAGGAAGTGGGGCAACAGACATCAGAGGACAGACAGGGTAAAGCAGGTACTGGAAGAGGTACAGCTGCCCCATAGCCAGGAATTTCTCTTATCCTACCCTCACCATTTAAGCGGTGGGGAACTCCAGAGGATAGCCATTGCCAGAGCCTTAATTTTATCACCAAAGCTGATTATAGCGGATGAACCAACATCTTCCCTGGATGCCAGCATACAGGCAAAAATACTTAAACTTCTAAACCAGATCCAGGAACAGAGAGGGCTGGGAATGCTGTTTATAACTCATGACCTGGGGGTAGCCAGAAAAGTCAGCGACCGGATTCTGCGGCTGCATGAAGGCATCATCAAGCCGGAATGACCATATTTAAGAACCATATAATTTCCTTGAAGCTTAAATAAATTGTGATAAATATAATTTTTATTAAAGCATTCCAAATAAAAATATAAAATATGGCATGGTGTTTGATTTATTCAAGGGAGCCGGCCGGACCTGTATGCTGTTTACTTTCAGCCTGGAAGGTTATTATGTATGGCGTGCCAACTTTTTGGAAGTATCGTAAATTCTTTTAATTATGTAAAATAAGGTAAAAATAAAGGTACCGGAAATCCAAGTTACAAGCATATGGAAGAATATACAATAAGGCCTATAGGTATAATGCACACCCCCTATAAGGATAGGGAAAAGGCGCCCAGGCAGGCTGTCTGTTCCAATGGGGCAAAAGGAATTATAGATATATACCCCAAATATTTAGAAGGGTTAAAAGGCCTTGCAGAACGCAAATATATAATTATTCTTTTCTACTTTAACCAGAACAAAGATTACCGGCTTACTGCCCGGCCACCGGGCCAGAATCACAGAAAGGGAGTATTTGCCACCAGATCGCCGCACCGGCCCAACCACCTCCCGACTTCCGCACTTAAAACGCTAAAACCAGCATAAACACTGGGTTTTTAAAAATTAAAAGGCACTACAACTTACATTTTTCTATAATATAAGGTGTAATAGCTCTCTTAATATCAAGGATATTATATATCTTTCTGGCGTCTCTTTTCATCCTGGAAGGTAGTCCGTAGCGTATCCTTTTTTCCTTATCAAATAAAATGGAGGTCTGAACCTTCATAAGCAGTTGTCTTATCTTTTCAATACTTAGCTTTTTGTACTGCAAGGCTACCCTGTATTCAAGGTTTTTTACAAGTGAATAGGCTGCAAAGCATATCGCTATGTGGGCGGCTACCCTTCTTGGCTTCCAGTGATATACGGGCCTTACCTTAAGATCATGCTTTGTAACCCGAAATGCAGCTTCCACATTCCATAGCTCATTGTATCTTTTAAGAGTATTGACCGGGTCCAGGTATGAATTTGTAACCACTCCATGCAGTCCGTCCCATTTTGAATCATCGGCAATCTTATCTTTATCCAGGGTAACCTTTGAAGGCCCTTCCACTTTTATGTATTTCCTGTATCCATGGTTTGAAAGATGGCTCTTGGCGCTGGCAGATCTGTCAAGCTTTGCTGTTAGCTTAGCTATAGCCCTCTTTCTATCACGTGCATCTTTTCTGGCTCTTTTACCGCTATAGCTAACAACTATCCTCCTATTGCCGTCCTTAATTTCTGCTACATAATATTCTTTTTTTATTCTCTGGTAGTTTTTGCTATCAAGTATCGCCTCTTTTAAGCTAGAGGACATATTCTTTAGCCTTGCGCCCACTATGTAGGATATATTTTGGCCCTCAAGGCTTTCAAGCTTACAGATATTGTCTTTTGACAGCATGGCAGAGTCTGCCACAAATACGATTTTATCTATGTCGTATTTATACCTTATTTTGTTAAGTGAAGGGATTAGCGTATGGCCTTCGTAGGTATCACCTTTAAATACTTCATAATCTACAGGAAGCCCGTCAGATGTTACCATAAGGGCAAGTAGCACCTGGGGTTGATTATGCTTGTGATCCTTTGAAAAGCCATTTTTCTTTAAAGTGTCTTCTTCAAATGATTCAAAGTATATGGTGGTTGCATCATAGAATATTACATCAATTTTAGTGCCCAGTAGATTGGCTGTATTTTGGTATGATATATTTTTAAGCTTTTCTATTGCGGGCCCATCCAGTGAGTCCATCATCCTATATACCCTGTCCAGATCAAGTGTTACCCCGAAGTCTTCTTCCAGCATATCTACTGTTGCCATCTTGGATACCGGGTTTGCAACTCTTGCAAGGACTATATTTTTAAATATATTAACTGTAGCCTTGTTTCTTGAGGATCTTTTTATCACTTTACCATATCCAAGATCATCAAATAACTTTCCATAGACTTCATGAATACCGCAAGTAAGCCTCTGCTCTTCTTTTAGGTTCTTAACATTTACAATATAGTCTCGGTTTGCGTACTTTTTACCGGAATTTCCCAGTTTTACTATCTCCTCTGGTTTAAATAGAAATTCCTGTCCCCCTGCCTCCAGCTTTAGCTTTATTGACTCGGCAAGTAGCTTTAATTTAGAAAGCTCGTCATCATCATATGCCATTCCCACATGACGCACTATCTTCTGGGAGACCCTGTCTGCCTTTCTTATGGATTGGACTATCTGAACTGATCTTCCGGCACTATTTGGTGATGATTTTACTCTTACAAACATAAAAAGATAATATCACGGAAATACATCTATGTCAATCATATATTGTGGATAAGGCACTACATTGGCCTCTAAGTTTTCATTCTCTTATATGGTGGGGTTTTATTACTTTTCAGAACTTATTTGGGACTAAAGTACTGAAGTCGGGAAAGGGAGTATTTGCCACCAGATCGCCGCACCGGCCCAACCACCTGGGAATGTCGGTGGTAAGGCTGGAGAAAGTTGAGGGCAGTAGAATCTATGTAAGGGATGTAGACATGCTGGACGGGACGCCGGTTATAGATATAAAGCCCTATGTAGCTGACCTGGACTGCAGACAGGATAAATAAGGGCATAAAAAAAGTGCAGGATTTCTCCTGCACTTTTTTATATTATCTTCTGAACTATTCAGCTTCCGCCATTTTCTTGTATTGTTCATACTTTTCTTCAGCATCTTTTTCTGCTTTCTCGAACAGCTCATCTGCTATCTCGGGGAAGGTCTTGGTAAGCGATGCATACCTTACTTCTCCCATAAGGAAATCCTTGAATGATTCAGAAGGCTCTTTGGAGTCCAGCATGAACGGGTTCTTGCCCTCTTCTTTCAACAGGGGATTATACCTGTAAAGGTGCCAATAGCCTGAATCTACTGCTTCCTTTTCCCTGCCCTGGGTATGAGACATTCCAGCTTTTATACCGTGGTTAATGCAGGGAGAATAAGCAATTATAATAGAGGGTCCCTTATAAGCTTCCGCTTCACGTATGGCTTTCAGGGTCTGGTTTTTATTGGCGCCCATAGCTATCTGGGCTACATATACATAACCATAAGTGGTGGCCATAAGTCCCAGGTCCTTTTTCTTAACCTTTTTTCCGGAAGCGGCAAATTTGGCTACCGCGCCTAACGGGGTAGCCTTGGAGGACTGGCCTCCGGTATTGGAGTAAACTTCGGTATCGTAAACAAATACGTTTACGTCTTCACCGGATGCGAGCACATGATCCAGGCCGCCGTAACCTATATCATAAGCCCAGCCGTCACCACCGAATATCCATACCGATTTCCTGATGAAGTAATCTTTTAGTTCCAGCAACTGTTTCCTGATATCTTCAGCCTTATCATCTGATTGTTTCTTGGAAAGCAGCTCCACCATTTCCGGATAGATTTCTTTGGTTTTATCCCCATCTTCTGAGTTCTCTATCCACTGGCTGAGCACATCTTTTAGACCGGAGTTTATTTTAAGCTTAACCATTTCAGTTGCCAGATCCATAATCTTGGCTCTTACCTGTTTGTTACCCAGAGCCATACCGTATCCGTATTCAGCATTGTCTTCAAACAGGGAGTTGGCCCATGCCGGTCCTCTTCCCAGATGATTTACGGTATAAGGTGTAGAAGGTGCGGAACCGCCCCATATTGAGGAGCATCCGGTAGCATTGGCAATCATCATCCTGTCTCCGAACAGCTGGGTTATAAGCCTTGCGTAGGATGTTTCACCACAGCCTGCGCAGGAACCGGAAAACTCAAACAGAGGCTGCCTGAACTGGCATCCTTTTAGTTTGCTGGCATCTATTTCTTCCTTGGGAGATAAGCTTCGTGCATACTCCCAGTTTTCTACCTCCGAAAGCTGGGTTTCCAGTGGTTCCAGTTCCAGCGCTTTTTCTTTTGCCGGGCAAACCTCTACACAGTTTCCACAGCCGGTACAATCCAGAGGGCTTATCTGTATCTTGAACTTATACTCTTTTATGTCTTTGCCTTTTCCGTCCAGCATTTCAAAGCCGTCAGGAGCTTTTTCTGCTTCTTTTTCAGTAAGCAGGAACGGCCTTATAACTGCGTGGGGACATACATAAGCACACTGGTTGCACTGTATACAGTTTTCCTTAATCCAGTGAGGTACTTCTACTGCTATACCTCTCTTTTCATAAGCTGATGTGCCTGGAGGGAACGTTCCGTCTTCCCGTCCTTCAAATTTGCTAACCGGTATGTCGTCGCCTTCCTGACGGTTCATAGGAATAAGTATCTCTTTTATAAACTGCGGTACATCGATATCTGCTTCTTTCCTGGTTTGTTTAGCCTGTTTCCAGGAATCAGGTATATCTATTTTTTGCAGTTTCTCTATTCCCTGGTCAACTGCCTTGTAGTTCATTTCTACTATATTCTTTCCTTTTCGACCGTAGGTTTTTTCAATGGCATCCTTTAACATTTGGACTGCCTTATCAAGTTCAATTACCTTGGCAATCTTAAAGAAAGCTGCCTGCATTACCATGTTGATCCTGTTGCCCAGGCCGATATCCCTGGCAATATCAGTAGCATTAATGGTATAGAAATCGATATCGTGTTCAGCCAGGTATCTCTTCATATCTGCCGGTAATTTTTCTTCCAGTTCCTGCTTATCCCACTGGCAGTTAAGCACGAATTTACCGCCGTCTTTTAATCCCTTAAGCAGATCATACTGGTCTACATAAGCCTGATTGTGGCAGGCTATATAATCAGCATTTTCAATAAGATAGGTTGATTTTATAGGATGGTGGCCAAACCGTAAGTGAGAAATGGTAAGGCCTCCTGATTTCTTGGAGTCATACTGGAAATAGCCCTGTGCATACATATCGGTATTATCTCCAATTATTTTAATGGCATTCTTGTTGGCTCCTACTGTACCGTCAGAACCCAGTCCCCAGAACTTGCACATTATAGTACCTTCAGGTTCGGTAACTATATTGTCTCCTATCGGCAGGGAAGTATGGGTCAGATCATCGTTTATACCTACAGTAAAGCTGTCTTTAGGATCATCTTTTTTAAGGTTTTCAAATACTGCTTTTATCTGGGAAGGAGTGGTGTCTTTAGACCCCAGTCCATATCTTCCGCCTACTATTACCGGCCTTTTATCCATATTGTAGAATAAGGTTTTAACGTCTTCATAAAGGGGTTCTCCCAGCGAGCCCGGCTCCTTGGTCCTGTCCAGGGTAGCAATCTTTTCTACTGACTCAGGCAGAACGTCCATAAAATGTTTTAAGGAGAAGGGACGGTACAGGTGTACCTTTATAACTCCCACCTTTTCACCATTACGGTTAAGGTAGTCTACAGTCTCTACAATGGTCTCGGTAACTGAACCCATAGCTATAATAATGTATTTGGCATCCTTGGCTCCAAAATAATTGAAAGGTTTGTATTCTCTCCCCGTTATTTTACTTATTTTGGCCATATAGTCTGCAGCAATATCGGGTACTTTTTCATAGAAGCTATTGGCTGATTCCCTGGCCTGGAAAAAGATATCAGGGTTCTGGGCTGTTCCTCTGGTAACCGGATGCATGGGGTTTAGGGCCCTGTCCCTGAATTCTTTTACTGATTCCATATCTACCATTTTTTTGAGATCTTCGTAATCCCAGGTTTCTATTTTTTGTATTTCATGTGAAGTCCTGAAACCATCGAAGAAATGCAGGAAAGGAATTCTGGACTTAATAGCAGCCAGATGGGCTACAGCTCCCAGGTCCATTACTTCCTGTACTCCTCCCGAAGCCAGCAGGGCAAAACCGGTTTGCCTGGTAGCCATAACGTCAGAATGGTCGCCAAATATGGATAAAGCATGGGTGGCTACCGCCCTGGCGCTTACATGGAAAACTCCAGGAAGCAGCTCTCCTGATATTTTATACATATTGGGTACCATCAGCAGCAATCCCTGGGAAGCGGTAAAAGTAGAGGTAAGTGCACCTCCCTGCAGGGAGCCGTGAACAGCGCCTGATGCCCCTCCTTCGGATTGGAGCTCTACCACGCTTACCTGCTGCCCAAAAATATTTTTCTGTCCATAGGCAGACCATTCATCGATATATTCTGCCATTGGTGAGGATGGAGTAATAGGGTATATCGCAGCTACATCAGTAAAGGCATAGGCCACATGTGCCGCTGCGGTGTTTCCATCCATGGTTTTCATTTTTTTCATAGTACTTCTACTCCTTTAAATAGATATTATCTTGTATAGTTTTTAATTATAGGTTCCTTATTCATCAGTATGTCTACATACTGCGCCCTCTGGTAGACGAAAGGATCAGCAACCTTATCCTTTGACAGTTTACCTCTAAAATCTTCTAATGTCCCGTAATTTTTGTTATCCATCCAGTCACTCAGCTGCCTTTTCATCTGTCCGATATTGCTGATTTTATTTTTGTACAGGGTGCTGACACACTGTATTGCCTTTGCTCCGGCCAGTATCATCTTGGCCACGTCCTCTCCGGTAAATATACCGGTACTGGCACATATATCTGCATTTATATTATTATACAAAAGACCGGTAAACCTTAAAGGCAGTTTGTAATCTCCAGTGCTGCTCAGGTTGAAAGGCCGGGTATGCTTCTGGCTGGATATGTCGATATCCGGCTGAAATAAACGGTTAAACAGGACAAAACCGGCTAAGCCTGATTGGTCCATAGTCTTTATGACATTCAGGGGATTGGTATAAAAGAAACTCAGCTTTGCGCTTACCGGAATAGAAACTGCCTGTTTTACCTGTTTTACAATATCAAAGTGTTCTTTCTTAATTGACCCTCCTTCTATATTAATATCATAAGGCAGGGAATACAGGTTTATTTCCAGCCCGTCTACACCGATGTCTTCTATCTTTTTAGCATATTCAACCCATACTTCCTTATTTATGCAGTTAAGGCTGGCTATAAGGGGAATGGAAATGGCTTTCCTTATTTTTTCCAGCTGGTACAGATGGGCTTTGGGCCCGGCATGGTGTATATCCGGGAATACATCTATCATTTCTGCATGTCTCTCATCATATTCCTGGGCTTCATCGGTTAACTGAAGCTCTTCAAGCTGTACCTGTTCTTCAAAAAGGGACCGGTAGACAATAGCTCCTGCTCCAGCCTCTTCCATTTTCTTAATATTGTCCATTTTTTTCATCAGGTTATTAGCGCCGACTATTATAGGGTTGTCTAGTTCCAAACCCATATAGGTTGTATTTAATTTAGCCATAATAAAACCTCCTTATTTTTTAAAACTAAACCCTATTTTAGCATTATTAAATCACATAGCGCAGCAGATTAAAATTATCTGCAGATTATGCACAAATCCTATTATTCTACCATAATTTTCTTTTAACGATAAGGTCAAATCCGGAAGATATTATAGGGATGGATAGGTACAGGAAACCCTGGTTTAAAAAATATTGCCCGAAATTTCCCTGTCCGTAGGCAAGCAGCCAATCCAGGACCAGGCATATGCCCAGCCACATTATTCCTACCAAAAATCCTTCACCGGCAAAGCCTTTAAACTGTCTTCTGAAGTAGATAACCAGGAAAAATACTGCAGCAATGATCAGGGCTAAAAATTTTAACTCTTTAAAGGGTCCGGTTTCTTTTAAGGGTTCCGCCAGCAGAGAAGTAGCAAAGGGCACAGCCCAGACTAGGGTTCCAACCAATAGGATGACAAAAAATTTTTTCATCTAACCGTTACTTTGTTTGTATTATTTGTATACATTAAATAACATATGGCACCTAAAATCAATATTGGCACCTGCAAAAACGGTGCCAATATCTTTAAAAAAGCTGTTATAACCGGCATAAAATAGGGGTATCTGCCAGAAACCTTCTAAAGCATAAACCAGTAACATCCATAAACCTGCGCCCCGGATGCAAGCATGCCTTTATTAATATACAGTGGATATTTTAGGCTATTTAATGCCAAGGATAGTGTTCAGAGATAATTTTGCATTGATTATGGACTGATAGGGGAAGGTCTTGTAATTTGGTAAAAATTCCACTACCGCCCAATCGTCATAACCAATATCATGTACAGCACTCATTACTGCCTTGAAGTCCACGTCACCCTCTAAGAGGTCCACAAACATACCCAGTCCGCACTGATCATATCTGCAGTCACAAAAGTGCAGCTTCTTTATATGTTTTTTACCCAGGATGCGGATCCACTGGTCGGGATATCCGATATATATTATGTTTCCTATGTCAAAGTAGGCACCAACGTATGGAGAATTTATTTCATCTAAAAACCGTTTGAATTCAATTGGCGAAAGTAAAAATTTATTCCATACATTCTCAGCGCCTATAGCCACTTCAGCAGCTTCCGCATATGGTGCCAGTTCACTTAATGCTTCCCGTGCTCTTTCATAGGCGGTATCATACCGGACAATACCCGGTGCAAAGGGCGTACCCACGTATCCGGGAACAACCAGTATGGTGTCTGCACCGCAAATCTGCGCCACATCTATCTGCTTTTTAATTATATCCCTGGCATGGCTGGCAATAGATGAATCATCTGAAACCAGATTATATTCCCATAGATTCCATGCCCCTACCGAGCTGACTTCAAGGCCAAGGTCGGTAGCATATTTTTTTAACTCTTCTACCTCTTTATCAGTGGTCTTCATATTTATATTGCCGTCTTTTTCGGTAACCACGAATTCCACACCATCATAACCTGCTTTTTTGGATTCCTCCATTGCTTCCCTATAATCAACGTCCTGGTCGAAAGTGAAAAAACTGACAGATGTTTTCATTTTAATCATCCCTTATCTATATTTAATTTAATGGCCAAAAGCTTGCAAACAAAGTGTCCAGAAATTATGATATCCAAAATTCAGTCTTTAATCACTACTTGCAGTCTATGCTTTTCTAACCGGGTTCAGGCTGCCAAGGATAACTGCAGCAACTACTACCAAACAAGATATCATAGTCTGATAGTAAGAGTTAATAGACAAAATATTCATAACATTATTTTTTATTTCTCTTTCCTACTTTTTTATGATAGACATAACAGGGTTTACCTGATTATAAAAATTTAGCTTTGGCTAAAAAGTGCTCCAGGTCTGTATTAAATTCTTTGCATAATATAATTTTGGCGATTGCTAATACCTACTTTGACATTAACAGCTTTTCATAATTTTTATAATTATCCCAAAATTTTGCATTAAATTAAATAGCAACTTTATTCACTTACTATAATTATGTAAAGCATTTAACACAGATATGTTAGGGGACATCTATCCTGGCTGGATCCTGCCCGGTTTTAACCACTTTCCAGTCATCGGAATCCATAGTAAAATCTGAAGCTATATCTTTTATGGGCATCTTATAGTATTTGCCCCGGGCAGTGGCAGCAATAGTTCCATCATCAAGCACTATTTCTCCACTACCTTCAAAGAATCGGCGGTTTTCTTTGGTGAGCCTGGTAACTGTCTTTAGTGGTTTATCCAGGGGTATGGGTTTTTTGAACCGGATATTAAAATCTACTGTTACTCCCCAGAGCTGGTCGTCCCTGTTCATATTTATATTGCGTCCAATAGCCTCATCCAGGATGGCGGCTGCTATGCCTCCATGCAGGCGGCCGGGGTAGCCCTGATGAGCCTGGCCTGGTGTAAAGACAGCTATAAGTTCCTGCTTGTCTGTTTCATAAAAGGATGCTTTCAGCCCCAGGTTATTGGTCAGCCCGCAAACGAAGCACATTTTTGAGTTTTCCTGTTTTGCAGTTACCTTATATGTCTTTTTATTTTTCATTACTATTACCTTGGCTGCAGTTTATTTTATCCTGGATTATAATGGTTGGAGACTTGGAAATCCAGACCAAGGTGCATATTGATCTATTTATTTCTTTTTATCCTTGCTGATTTTTACTCCAAGTATTTCTTCCAGTTCTTCCAGTTTTTGTTCATCCTTCAGAATGAAGGGACACTTGTCTTTCTGGGCTACCGAAGGATCCTGGGCTACAGTTTTTGCATATTCTTCACAGCCAGCATAGCCGCAGGCGCCACAATCTCTTTTGGGCATTATCTGCAGCAGCCTTTCAATCTTTGGGGATTTCCCCTTTTCCTTGGGGAGGACTATACTTACCAGTATTATAAGGATAGCCAGAAACAGGGCTATGGTTACCGATACCAGTATGACTATTAGGATGTTTGACATTTTATATATTCCTTTGGTTTATTTTTTTAAATATTATCTTATTTTTGTTCCGGGGACAAATGAATGGCAGTTGGGGGGTTTTATAGATTGGAAGGCTATGATTACTTATAGAATATGGTAATAATATTTGACCTATCTATTACCGGCGTTACCTGCTATAATTAGCGGTTGATGCAGGGATATATGTTCTAATTGATATGAATTTAAGTATCTCTGGTAGTTTTACAGGTAGTGGACAGGAAATTAGTATCTTCTTTTATCATCACCTTAAACCATCATATTAGTAATTAATATTTGTATTGGATATAAAAATGAATCAATTTGAAGAATTTGGAATAAAAAAAGAATTAATTAAGGCCATTTCGGAACTGGGCTTTGAAACACCTACTCCCATACAGGAGCAGTCAATCCCGGTCCTAAAAGACGGCAGCCGTAATTTTATAGGTTTGGCCCAGACCGGAACCGGGAAAACCGCTGCCTTCGGCCTGCCCCTTATCAGTCTGGTAGATACCGGCTCAAAAGCGGTACAGGGCCTCATACTGGCTCCTACCAGGGAATTATGTGTTCAGATTACCAGGGACCTGGAGGATTACTGCAAGTACCTCAGGGATGTAAGGGTAGTTGCAGTTTATGGGGGATCCAGCATAAGAAAACAGATAAGCAGCATAAAGAAGGGCGCTCACATTGTAGTAGCCACCCCGGGTCGGCTTTCGGACCTTATAAGGAGAAAGAAGATCGATCTTTCTACGGTCAAGTATGCAGTGCTTGATGAGGCTGATGAAATGCTTAATATGGGTTTCCGTGAAGATATTGATGCCATACTTGAATTTACCCCTGAAGATAAGAGGACCTGGTTGTTTGCGGCTACCATGTCTGATGGTATACATTCAATAACTAAAAGGTATTTGACTGATCCCAGCGAGGTTACCATTGGAGCCAAGAATTCTGCAGCAGAAAATAGTGAACATATTTATTATGTGGTACACGAAGTGGACCGGTACAAGGCATTAAAGAGAATTGTGGATGCTAACCCCGATATTTTTGCCATAGTATTTTGCAGGACCAAGATAGAGACCAGAGAAATTGCTGAAAGACTGGTTAGAGATGGCTATAATGCTGATTCTCTGCATGGGGATTTAAGCCAGGCTTTCCGGGACAAGGTAATGAAGCATTACCGAGAAAAATCACTGCAGCTGCTGGTGGCTACCGATGTGGCGGCCAGGGGTATAGATGTAAGTGATGTAAGCCATGTAATAAATTACAGATTGCCGGATGAGAATGAAGTATATACCCACAGGAGCGGCAGGACTGCCAGGGCGGGAAAATCAGGCATAACCGTATCCATTGCCAATACCAGAGATATGAATAAGATCAGGCAGATTGAAAGACAGATAAAGAAAAAGATTGTGTATACCAAAGTCCCCAGCGGGGTAGAGGTGTGCGAGGCCCAGCTTCTGGGTTTGATGAAAAAAATACAGGAAGTAGATGTGGACAGGGAAGAGATTTCCAAATACCTTCCTGCCATATATGCTGAGCTTGAACATCTGGATAAGGAAGAGCTTATAAAGCGGATGGTTTCCATGGAGTTTAACCGGTTTATAGAGTACTACCGGGAGGAAGATGACCTGAATATAGATTTCTTGAGCAAGGACCATAAGAGAGCAAGAAATATGAATAAAAAGGGTAGAAGCATGTTTATAAATCTGGGCACCATGGATGGTTTTAATAAGGCCAAGATGCATAGCTACCTTAAAGGTATGACCGGATTGGCTGCAGATAAGTTTGAGAGGATAAATGTTAAAGGGGCTTATTCTTTTGTGGATATAAAAGAGCCTTTTATGGATGAGGTTGTTGATTTGCTGGAAGATGAGGTCTATAAGGGCAGGAAGATAAGGGTTGATGGTTCGGGTGGCGGCAAGAAAGCTAAAGGGCCCAGGTCTTTTTCCAAGAGGAAGAAACATACATCCAGGAAGAATAAGGGCAGTAGGAAGTATTCTAAAAAGGTTCTGGTTACATCCTAACCGGTTTTAAAGGATGGTAATAATTTTTAGTGATTGCCAGGGGTAGTAACTTATTCAGGGTAAAACATATTTTGAGGTATAGGTCATAGCTCTACCGGTTTTGCTACATTCCTAATTTATTATTTATTTTTTGAATAAGGCTATGGGAGCACTTAATTTCAGGATGTTGGAACAGTTACGGTAAGCCTGTAAGGGTTATAGTACCAGAGGAGAGTACCAAAAAAAGGGTACATAGCCAAGACGGAAAAGGATGGCAGGAAGTATAAGAGCCAGCGAACTGGATGTGGGCAACCAATTTGGATACTGGAGCCAGTATAAGTGATCTTAGAAATACCGTTAAGCTATGCTGCTGCCGGTGACATATTGAAAATAGATGTTTTAAAGAAATCTCAAATATGTGGAACGTAGATACATATACAAGCAGGCTTTTATATTCTTATGCGTCTGTTTGCTCCTATCCCCATTTACATACAGCAACTACCGCTTATTAGTATTTAAGAGATCACTCCGGCCAAACTAATTTAATATTATCAGATTTTAGATGTTTTAGGCACTCCATAACCTAGAAATTGCTACAATTCTTGCCCTATTTACAATAATTTAGAAAGTGCTAAATTGTACAGTTGTTAAAAACCCCCATTTTTAGCAGCTTAAAGGGTAAAATTAAAGGAAGATGATAAATCTGTGAATTTCTTTTATCTTAGTTGCTTTTCAGGTAAAATTAAGACAGAATGATTAATAGTTGCAGAATAGGCTAAAAACTTGATAAACAAAAATTGGAAAAATCAAATTACATTTCCAATGTTTGAAAAAACGAGATAATAAAAGTAACCAGGTCTGGCAAAAAAGTATTGTAATTGAAATGGTCAGGGATGATTTAAATAAAATTAATCCCCAGATTGTATGTAATACTATTTTCAAAAATAATTAAGCTTGAGACAGAGAATAAATAATGTTTTAGAAAATCTATATGATCTTGATACATAAATCATGAAATAATAGTAACAGGGGGAGATATCCTGGAATTATCGGAGTTGGAAACATTATTTATAAAAAATATTCGTAAAACAATAAAAAGCGTTGTCTCCTTCAGTCATCAATGAATCAAAACAGCATCGCTTGCGGTAGATACAGGGATCTTAGGCTGTACGGTTTTTGCAGAGAAAGAGCAAAATAT
This sequence comes from Actinomycetes bacterium, assembly GCA_022396035.1. NCBI lineage: Bacteria > Bacillati > Actinomycetota > Actinomycetes > Actinomycetes bacterium. Next base: position 17,779 of record JAIOXO010000006.1, read on the forward strand.
TAGGTAATTTATATCCATTTAAGGTAAAATAATAAAAGCAATGATCAGGGCGGGAGGTGATTTGGTATAGTTAATATTAAATCAAAAGGGAGGTGGTCTTAGCAAGAATAGAGGAGATGAGAGGAAAAGATCGAAATGGCATAATCAGTTAGTGGAGGATTTATGAAAATAGAAAGTAAATATCCAAATCTTTTTAAACCATTGAGAATTGGCAGTGTAGTAGCAAAAAACAGGATCAATTTTGAACCCACTGCGATAAGCTGTTCCAATGCCGATGGTTCTGTGAGTGATTTAGATATAGCTGTATACTCGGAGATAGCCAAAGGTGGATACAGCATGATAAATATGGGAGGATGTACTCCTGATTCCAAGACAGGCAGAGTTACTGTTACAGGCCTAATAGTAGATGACGATAATATGATACCTGGCTTGACTAGATTAGCAAAAGCTATTCACAAATATGGTGCATTAGCAATACCGCAAATACAGCATCCTGGAAGACAATGCCCCATGCCTAAAGACAGCATAATGGCTACCAACGATATGGTGGTAAAACTTCCTTGGTCTGCAGGTCATGAAATCGTTTTTGCTAACGCAGAGGAAAAGGGTAAAGAGATAAGGGCCATGTCAACAAGGGAAGTCCTTGATCAAATAGAATTATGGTCATTGGCAGCATGGAGATGCCAGTCAGCAGGTATGGATGCAGTATGTCTGCACGCAGCTCACGGTTACCTTATGTCATCTTTTATGAGTCCATATCTTAACCGGCGTATCGATCGTTTTGGTGGTAGTTTTGAGAATCGTATGCGTTTCCCTCTGGCAGTAATCCAGGAAATCCACAACAAATGCGGAAAAGATTTTCCGGTCATAGTAAGATTTTCAGCAAATGAATGGGTTCCAGGTGGAATAGATGTTGAGGAAAGCATAAAAATATCAGTTGCTCTTGAGCAAGGCGGCGCTGCAGCATTGGACTTAAGCCAGTGCATACAAGAAACTCCTGGTGCTGGTTTTGATCCGATGCAATATAAAGAAGGCTGGACTATTTATTCTTCAGAGGCAGTAAAGCCCCATGTAAACATACCTGTAATAATAAGCCATCAGTTAAGGAGCCCTGAATTCTGCGAAAAAGTAATTGCTGAAGGAAAGGCTGATATGATAGGTATGTGTCGACAGGCTTTGGCAGATCCTTATTGGCCAACCAAAGTCAAATTTGGTAAAGAGAAGAAAATCCGTAAATGTATATCCTGCCTGGTCGGCTGCTGGCAGGAAGCCTTGATGAATATGAAGGAGATACAATGTGCGGTCAATCCGGTTTGTGGAAACATGGATTTCTATAAAATGGATAAGGAAAAAGTTAAAAATCCCTTAAATATTGCCATAGTAGGCGGTGGCCCAGCAGGGATGGAAGCTTCACGATGGGCTATTATGCGTGGACATAAACCCACTATATTTGAGAAAAATGCTGAACTGGGTGGTGCTATACTGGGCTGTTGTTTAGTGCCGGGTAAAGACAAGATGAAATGGTACGCTGACTGGATAAGGAATGAAATAGCCGATCTCGGTGTTGATGTTAAAATGGAACATGTGCCTACTGCAGAAGAACTCAAAAAATTTGATGTAGTACTTAATGCAACCGGTGCAGTTAGCTATATTCCTGAGGTCAATGGTAAAAAAGACAGAGTGGTGCCTATGGAAGAAGCATTTGCATGTCCCAAGTCAACATGTGAATTCTATCCAAAAGGTAGTAAACGTAAGAACCGTAAACTAGGAGAAAAAGTGATAGTTTGGGGCGACCATTACGGTGCTGCTGATCTAGTAGCTTTTTTGGGAGCAGCAGGAAAAGATATAACGGTCGTAACTGACAGAAGAGAGTTTGGTTCAAGTGTGGAAGTAATTCATATGTATGTCTTGAGAAAACGAATGAATCAAGGCGATGCAGAAGCACTTCATTCAAAACCATTCAAATACCCGGTCAAAGTGATGGAGAGCTCTACCGTACATTATATTGGTGAAAAAGAAGTACAGATTATTGACGGATCCTTAAACAAGACTACCCTGGAAGTGGATGATATAGTTACATGCAATACTAGAACCAATGATGAAATGGCAAAAGTATTTAAAAAGGTAGAAGCAGCAGGAGTTCCAGTAGTAACCGTAGGAGATGCCAAGAAACCAAGGAATCTATATTCTGCAGTTAAAGAAGGAGCATCTTTTATACTTTATCTGGATCCTGATAATGCAGTCACCAATGCTAATGGTGCATTATTAGATGATTTACCTCTGGATGCAAAAAGACATCTTGGTTTTGAGTGATAAGACTAAAATCTGAATTTATGCTGGGATTTTTTCAAATACACACGCATAAATAATAGATTTTAATAAAATTGTTAGTTAAAATAGGTTTGTTGCAAATTACTAACAAACTAAATAAACTAATAATGAAATATAGTAGAGATACTATATGAAGAAAGTTAAGTTTTTATTAAGAAGGAGGAAAGATGAGAAAAGTATTAATGTTAATAATGATTTCGGTGATTTCAGTTTCACTGATTCTTCTAGGGTTAAGTGGTTGCCAGCAAGAGCCAGCTGCCACGGAACCAGCTGAGGAAGCAGCAGCCGAAGAACCTGCCGAAGAAGCAGCAGCCGAAGAACCAGCTGAAGAAGTTGCTGAGGAACCAGCCGAAGAGACGGATCTTTTATTCGGTAATGTTTCACCAGCACTTTCAGATGAATGGAACGGGTACAGTATTGAGAACTTCAAATACGCAGCTGACCTTAAAGGTGTGGAAGTACAGGTTACAGATGCTGGTTGGGACAATGCAAAACAGCTAAATGACTTTCAGGACCTGATCAACAAAGGGGCAGATGCCATATCTGTATATGTATGGACTCCTGAAAGTGCAGAGGGGTTTGCAGCTATAGCTGAAGAAGAAGGAATGCCTATTTACTTTGAAAATACCAAGCTTAGCTCAGATCTGATAGACTATGAGTTCCAGGGCGACTATATGTTCAATGTAGCCTGTGAATATGATGCTATCGGCTATGAAGCTATTAAATGGCTAGACGAAAACTATCCAGGAGCAAAAATATTCTATGCAAGAGGGGCCCCTGGGATGGGAATCGTCGAAGCTTATGAAGCAGGCGTAGAAAGAGCTATTGCTGAATCTACCAGTGGAACCACTATATCTGTAAGAAGGGATTCACAATGGGACACTCAGACTGCACAGCCTGAGGCAGCAGACGTTATAGCATCGGGTGAAGAGTTTGATGCTGTCTTTGCCAATAATGAACCAGTCGCTCAGGGCGTCTACAATGCTTTGAAAGATGCTGGGCTTGAAGGCACTGTTCCTATTATAGCCACTGGCGGTGGACCAACCGGAATCAAATTATTTGATGCAGGTGTTATCGATGCAACTGTAGCTGCACCAGTTTCTTTACAAGGGCTCTGGTTATTCAAAGCTATGTGGCTTTACACCACTGAGGGTATAGAACCGCCAGAGAAATTTATACCCCTTCCCAATATGGTAATCACACCAGATAACCTTGATGAAAACATTCCTTGGGAACCATCAATGGAACTGATAGATTATATAGGCGGGCTGGATTCCTGGTAATCCTTTCTTAGTCTGTAAGCCATGTTAGTTAATGGCAGCTAAATAGGTTTTACGGCCTTGTGTTTAAACATGAGGCCGTAAAACAAAAGGTCAGAACTGCAATTAAAAATTTTTTATATGGAGCGAATGTGGAAAACAATTCATTAGAAAAAGAAAAAGTACTGGAAGTAAAGAGTCTTTCCAAAGAATTTCCTGGTGTAAAAGCTCTAACAAATTTTAATTTTGATCTCTATCTAGGGGAAGTCCACGCTCTTATTGGAGAGAATGGTGCTGGCAAATCGACATTTATAAAGTTACTTTCCGGTGTATTTCACCCTAACAATGGAATTATAACTATTAATGGCCAGAATCATAAGTATTTAACCCCCCATTTAGCGAGAATGCGTGGGATTCAGACTGTGTATCAGGAAGATATCCTGGTACCAGGTATAACTGCTGCAGAAAACATTTTTTTAGGTTTGGAACTGACCAACAGTAAAAAATTCTTTTTAAATTACAGGACTTTGATTGATGAGGCAAATCAGTTAGCAGAGCAATTTGGTATAAAAATAAAAATCAATGAAATATATGAAAAGATGAGTCCACCTGACCAGCAATTTGTAAAGATTCTTAAAGCGCTGGCCCAAAAACCAAAAGTTTTGATCCTTGATGAACCTACCCAAGCTTTCACTAAAGATGATGTAGGCCTGGTAAGAGATATGGTCAAGAAAATAAAGAAAGAAAGAGTAGGGGTTATTTATATAGCTCATGACCTGGATGAAATAATCGAGGTTGCTGATAGGGTTACAGTACTTCGCGATGGAATATCCAGAGGCACAACTGATAAAAGCCAAAAAAGCTTGAACACAGATGATCTTTGCAACGCTATGATAGGCCGCTCCGTAGACCTTTTTTATAAGAAAAAGGACAGTCCTGTAGGTGATTATATCTTTGAGGTTAAAAACCTAAAAATAAAGGAGTCTTCCAAACCTATAAACTTCAAAGTCAGAAAAGGGGAAATATTAGGTATTGCTGGCCTAAAAGGCGCAGGCCGTTCAGAGATCGCTAGAGCAATTTTTGGGGCATACAGGAAACATGGGGGTAAGGTTTTCTATAATGGTAAAGATATTACTCCTGACAATCCTGTACAGGCGGTCAAAGCAGGAATTGCACTACTTACTGAAAACAAAAAAAGCGATGGTCTTTTTATGGGTCTTCCCGTTGCTTATAACATCACAGCTGCCGGGCTTGATAAAATAGGAAAAATATTCTTAAATTTGAACAGGGAAAGACAAATATGTGATGAATATGTAGATAAATTAAATATAAAAACCCCCTCTCTAAAAAAGGAAGTGATGTATTTAAGTGGTGGTAACCAACAAAAAGTAGTTATTGCTAAATGGCTTTTTAAAGGGGTAAATACTTTAATAGTAGATGAACCTACCCATGGCATAGACGTAAATGCAAAAACTGAAGTCTATGAATTATTCACTGAACTTGCTGCAAGTGGTAAGTCTATTATTATGATTTCTTCAGAAATGCCGGAGCTTATATCACTAAGTGACAGGGTAATCATAATCAAGGATTATGAGATATCAAAAGTGCTCGAGAAAGATGAGATAAGCGAAGAAAATATTTTATCAGGTTTTATGGAAGGAAATTAAAAGTGTCAAAATCTAAGATTAGTGAAAAAGGAAATGGGCAATCTTCTATTGCTAGAATTTTTGCTCTTTTAAACAATCAAGTTGTCTATTTAATCCTGGTGATAATATTAATCGGAATAATTGCAACTGCAATTAATCCAAACTTTTTTACCTTGAGGAACTTATTAAATATAATGCAGCAGGTAGCTACACTGGGTATACTTACAATGGTGCTATCCTTGCTGATGATATCCGGCGGGCTGGATATTTCCCATGGTAACTTGGCTGGACTTCTAGCAATAATATTTGCTAGATTCATACTAGCAGGAAACAGCATTGCCTTAGGCGTGATCATAGTCCTTGCTATAGGTACTTTTTTTGGTTTTGTTAATGGATTTATAATTGCTAAAAGCAAAGTTACCCCCCTTATTATTACATTAGGTATGTCTTATGTCTTTCTAGGAATGGCTTTAATAATAGGCGGCGGAAGACCAAAAGCTATTACAGGCCAGTTTGAATTTCTAGGTCAGCAAAGAATAGGGGGAATAGTCCCGGTATCAATCCTGTTTTTTTTAGGGATTTTTGCTTTCTCATACCTATTAAGAAAATATACAAAATATGGTAGGAGATTAAATGCCATTGGGGGAAATCCAATGGCCGCATACCTATCAGGTATTAATGTTAATATTCATGTAATATCGATATACACGCTTGGGGGTCTTATAGTGGGGTTTACTGCCCTAGTTCTTATATCCAGGCTAAGCATGATTCAAGCAGATGTGGGCTCAAGTTACTCACTACAAGCACTTGCTGCAGCTATAATAGGCGGAATTACCTTCGAAGGTGGCAGGGGAAGCCTGGTAGGAGCATTTTTTGGTGTCCTACTGCTCGGTATACTAAATAATGCATTAAATATAATAGGTATATCTTCTTTTGTGCAGACTATTGTCTTAGGTGCAATAATAGTAATTGCAACAGTAGTTAGCAATATTGGAAGTATTAGGCAATAAAACATATATCTTAATTTATTATGGTTGATTACCAATATTAATTTTAATGCTGCGAAGTAAGCAAATATGAAAGTTTTAACAATTGAAGTCCACCATGATAATATTGAGTTATTGTGTTGGGGGACTATTGTGAAGTTTGCACAGCAGGGACATTAAGTATATATTTACCATTCCTGTAATGGTAACAAGACAAGCAACCTGTGCGGACCAGAAGAAATTGCAAAAATAGAAAGAGAAGAAGCCATTGTTCAGGCAGGGATTATTGGAGTAAAATTAATAACTATGGGAGTACTTAACGGAGAACTTGTTGCAGACCTTGAGACAAGGATAAAAACAATCGCCGCCTTAAAGCAGTTAGAGGCTGATCTATAATAGCTCAAAGTCCAGCTGATTACCATTCAATCCATCTTAGTATAAGAAAGCTTGTATTATAAGCTGTCTATCTTGCTAATCTGAGTCTGATGAATACAGATTACCTTCCATTTCCAAAGCTGCCTTAGCCTTCTTTATCTTGGCAACCCTCTTGTTTTTTATCTTTAAGTCCTCCGGTATGCTGTAGCCGGTGTCGTTGTTACCATAGCCAAGTGTCAGGCTAATGGAATCAGAGGTCAAGTAGAAAGGAAGGGATTATATGGATTAGATAATTACAAGATCAGGCGGCCTTCTGATCAAAAAAATTCTCCACCGGTGCCTGGGAAAAATTTTGCAAAAGTGAGGAATTTTAATTTGCAAAAAACATCCTATAATAATTGTTTTAAATTATTATAGTATTTTTGGGTAATTATAGCTATGTGTTTTTGAGTTTATGCACTAATTATTCTATTCTCGGACATGCTCCTAGTGGTACATAGTTGGTGAAAAAAACTGGCTAAAAGTGGCATATAGAAGATGAAAAATCACATTATCCTTTCCGGACAACTGTATATATTAAACCTGTTTCCCCTTGCATAGCCTATTATAGTAAGGCCCAGTCTTTGGGCCATCATGGCTGCGCTATGAGTTACAGAAGAATTGGTGACCACTACTGGGACCAGGATTCTTCCCGCCTTAAGCACAAGGTCGATAGAAACCCTTCCGGAAGTAAATATCATCTTGTCTGAAAGATCCATATCATTTATCAGCGTATGTCCTATTATCTTATCAAGGCAGTTATGTCTCCCTATATCTTCCCTTACCAGCAGAAGCATTCCTCTTATATCAAAGAGTGAAGCGGAGTGCAGCCCTCCCAGGGCTTTCTTATGCTTCTGGGCGGAAAGGTTCTTCCTGTTAAGTCCCAGAATCGTATCCGATGATACCGTTATCTTCGACTTTATGAGAGAGGGTAATGATGCTGTGTCCTTTCCGTCTATGCTCCCGCAGCCTGATGATATATATCCCGGCTCTATTTTTCCCCTCATTACTACATCAGCCCTTATCTTCGCTGAGATATTTTCCATACCCGGCTCATCGGGGCTTCTGTTTCCGTTTTCTATATCTTCACCGCACATCTCTATGATATTTATGCTCTTATAGGCGTCCACATAGCCATGTGAAAACACATAGCCGATCGCCAGCTCGATTAGATCCTCCGGCGAACATGAGATGACACATATTTTATGGCCGTTTAAATAAAGGTGGAGCAATGCTTCCTGCGGGATTAGGTCCGCTTTTTTCTCCCTTTTGCCTCCAGATCTTATTTTTTCTATCTTAATACTATTTCCTAGTTCCAAAAGACTATCTTCCAACTCCCGTCTTCTTCTTTTACCAGTGAGACTTCTATATCCTTACATATCTTCTCTTCGCCATCATAACTGTCGGTTGGAGTGAACCCCAAAAACTGGAGAGCTGCCTATCTTAAATCACGAAAAGATCACAAGATTTGCTTTTAATAAATATATATTCAAATTCCTCGGATAGCAAGTAGCCAACCCAAGAATGTAGACTTTTCCTGTTATTATAATTACCCCCAAAAACTGGATGAAAAATGAGGTAAGATATAAATATAGTAAGGGGGTAATTATAAGACGCTTTCTGCATATAAAGTCAAATACTATCCAGCTCCTCTTTAAGGCCAGAAAAACATCATGACCGTATATTCTTTTTCCTTTTATCAACCACAAACCTTATCCTCTTTCCTCCTGCGCTAATATACCCTATAACTTTTTGCTTTTTAGTTGCTTTGTTGTATCTGGCTCTTAGTTGCTTGGTTATTGCCTTTTTATGCCTCATATTTAACATCCTTATCCCCTATATTTGAGAAGAATCTTTTTTTCAAATATAGAGACTTATTAAAATAATTTCGTTTAGATTTTTATATGAGGCAACGATACGGTTTCATTTAGATTTTTAATAAAGTTATCCGCCTCCTTTACAGGACTGTATTATAATAATATTATTAATAACTGGTATTTCATTATGAGGATAAGGACATATTGCTAAATGATCTCAGTCGAAGAAGCTAAAAGACTTGTACTTGATTCCAGATTTGAATGTAAAATAATAAAAACACCTATTCTGGACAGCCTGGGAAAGGTACTTGCCGAGGATATAGCTGCTTCTGAAGACATACCCATCTATGACAATTCAGCAATGGACGGTTATGCTGTAATAGCAAATGATGTAAAGGGCGCCGATAAAAGTTATCCCATAACGCTCATGATCGCCGGAGGGAGCATTCCTGCTGGGAAAGTCCCAAATACCGAAATAGAGCCAGGTTCTTGTATTCCCATTATGACCGGAGCGGTTATGCCAAAAGGGTCAGATTCAGTGGTGATGAAAGAGGATGTGCAGAGAGACGGTAAAAGCATACTGGTTTTCAGGGAAGTAAAACCCGGGGATAATGTAAGATACAGGGGCGAAGACATTAAAAAATCTGATATAGTCCTCAAAAATTCTGAGGTGATAAGTCCAGCTGTAATAGGGGTCCTGGCTTCACTGGGTATAAGAACTGTGAAAACATTCCAGCCTCCCAGAATCGGTGTCATTGCTACTGGGGATGAGCTCCTTGAGATTGATAAGAAGCTTAAGAAGGGGATGGTGAGGGACAGTAACAGCTATTCCCTTTCTGCCCAGATAATGGAGACAGGGGCAGAATATAACAGGTATGGTATCATACGTGATGATGAAGAAGTCCTTAAAAAGAGTATCAAAAAGGCACTAAAGGAAAATGATATCCTTCTTTTAAGCGGAGGTATATCTGTCGGTGATTATGACTTTGTAAAAGATACCCTGGAAGATATTGGTGCAGACCTTATCTTCTGGCGTGTAAACCAGAAACCTGGAAAACCCCTGGCCTTTTTTAAATACAAAGACAGGTTTATTTTCGGGCTTCCCGGAAATCCAGTTTCAGTTATGGTTTGTTTTGAGATATATGTAAGGCCACTGATAAGGAAGATGATGGGATTTGAAAAACTTTTCAGAGCAAAGGTCATAGCAGAAGCGCTTCATGAGTTCAGAAATAAAAAGGGAAGGGCTAATTTCGCCAGGGTGATACTGGAAAAAAAAGATGGAAAATATTTTTTCAGTTCCACCGGAATGCAGGGATCAGGGATCCTGACTTCCATGGTAAAGGCAAATGGCATCGCATTTTTTCCTTCTGATATTGGGGATGTAAAAAAAGGAAACATTGCAGAGGTATATGTGTTTTAGAGTTTGTAGCATTTGAAATATTCTATTTAAATAGTATAATCTTACAAAATTAAATATTTGTCTCCGACTCAAATATCCTAAAATCCCTTAAGGGACCATGGATTTTGAGCGACAGGGTTGTCCGGGAAACGGGTCAGCCTCCCTTTTGGAAAGGAGACTTGAAGGTTTGAATATATTTATATATAGACCGGCAAGAGCTCCTTGCCGGTCTTTTAATTGGCAGTGGCACATTAAGCTTGACCTTGAAAAGTGTTTTTTATTAAAACCTAAAAATGGAAATGGATCCTACAGGAAAAGATGAAAGATTATTTTAATTTAAAGAGATCAATGGTTATATTTACCAGTGTCATACTTCTCATATCAAGTATATTCCTGGGAATATCCTGCAAAGCTGAAACAAAGGATGCAGAGATCATATTGGCAACTACTACCAGTACATATGACAGCGGCCTGCTCGACGTTCTGCTCCCGGTATTTGAGGAAGAATATGGCTATGAAATAAAGCCCATTGCCGTGGGTACAGGCGAGGCTATAGCCATGGGTGAAAGGGGAGAAGCAGATGTAATATTGGTCCACAGCAGGGCTTCGGAAGATAAGTTTATTGAAGATGGTTATGGCACTGAAAGGTTTGATGTCATGCACAATGATTTTGTAGTGATAGGGCCCGAAGAAGATCCTGCCGGTATAATAGGGCTCGGTGCTTCTGAAGCCTATATAAGAATAGCTGAAACAGGATCACCATTTGTTTCCCGGGGAGATAATTCAGGTACTAACAAAAAAGAGCTTATCATATGGGAAAATGCCGGAGTGACACCTGAAGGCGACTGGTATCTTGAGACCGGGCAGGGAATGGGTGCTACGCTGAGGATAGCAGATGAAAAGAGCGCTTATACCATGAGCGACAGAGGGACTTTCCTTTCCCAGGAAGAAAACTTGATCCTTATAGTACTGGTACAGGACGACGGGATATTGTTCAACCCCTACGGCATAATCCCGGTAGATCCCGAAACGCACCCCGGCCTGGGTATAAACTATGAGGGCGCTATGGAGCTGGTCGAGTTTATAACCGGAGCAGAAGGACAGGACATCATAAGGAAGTTCGGTATGGAAAAATTCGGACAGCCTCTTTTCTACCCTGATGTAATAAAAAAGTAAGGTGTTAGATGGATATAATCTGGGAAGGAATAAAACAGGCATTTATCCTCATATTTACCGGGAACAGGGAGGTCTATGACATACTCTTCCTTACCATAAAAGTCTCAGGGAGCGCTGTTTTTCTCTCTATGTTACTGGGGCTACCAGTAGGTATACTGGTCGGACTTAATACTTTTGCTGGAAAAAGATTCCTGGTGGCTGTAATAAATACAGGAATGGGCCTTCCCCCGGTAGCGGCCGGATTATTTGTCACTCTTCTTATTTGGAGAAGCGGTGTATTTGGTTTTCTGGAGTTGATGTATACACCTTCTGCTATGGTGATCGCCCAGGTACTAATCGCTTCTCCTATAATAGCAGGAATAACACTTGCGGCAGTACAGCAGATAAATCCCAGACTTAGGCAGCAGGCCCTATCCCTTGGAGCGAATAGGCTGCAGGTGCTATGGGTTTTGATAAAGGAGGCAAAACTGCCTGCACTCGCTGCCGTGATGGCTGGCTTCGGCGGGGTCATATCTGAAGTAGGAGCAGTTATCATGGTCGGGGGAAATATAAAAGGTGAGACCAGGGTGCTCACAACAGCAACTATCCAGATGGTAAGGATGGGTGAATTCGCTGTAGCCATTGCACTGGTGGTGATCCTTCTTGTACTTACTTTTATAGTCAACCTTATTCTTACACTTATTCAGCAAAAAGAAGGTAGTATATGGATAAAAAGATCCTTGAGATAAAGGAACTTAAAAAACAATATAACGGGGGTTTCAAGCTGGATATAGACAGCTTGTTTCTTGAACATAACAAGATCCTCGCACTTATAGGGCCCAATGGATCGGGAAAGTCGACAATTATAAGGCTGATCGACCTACTGGAAAAGCCTGATGCAGGTACAATAAACTTTGATGGTGAAGATATATTAAGGTCCGGTTCTAATAAGGCTTCCATAAGGAAAAAGATGGCAGTTGTCTTTCAGGAACCGCTTCTTTTTAATACCTCTGTCTATAATAATATAATAATGGGGCTTGAGTTTAGGAAAATAGACATAAAAAGTGTCAGAAACAGGCTGGATTTTTTCATAAAGAGACTGAAAATAGATAATATACTAAAAAGGGGGGTAAAAGACCTTTCAGGGGGAGAAAAACAAAGGGTTTCCCTGGCAAGAGCTCTTGTGTTAGACCCGGGACTTCTGTTGCTGGATGAGCCCCTGGCCAATATCGACCAGCAGTCTAGGGAGGACTTAAGGGAAGACCTTTTTGAGCTGTTGAAGAAATATGGAAAATCCATAATCTATGTGACTCATGACAGGAATGAAGCTATGGTCCTTGCAGACTACCTTGCGGTGGTAAACGAGGGAAGGGTAGAGCAGTTTGATATCAAGGAAGAGGTTTTCAGGAGACCTGCCAATGAGTTTATAGCAAAATTTGTGGGTGTCGAGACCCTGGTAGAGGGAGTGGTCGAGGTCAGCAGGGAGAATTTGGCTGAAATAGGAGTACAGTTCAATGGGAAAAAACAGATATTATATGTAGTAGGTAAAGCAAGAAAGGGTTCCCATGTGACCATAGCCATAAGGCCTGAGGATGTCATACTTTACAGTACGGATATCCCGTTTCAGAAGTCTTCTGCCATGAATATTCTAAAGGGAAAGGTGAACTCCATCAAGGATATCGGTATGTTTAAAAAAATAGAGATAGAATGCGGTTTTATGCTTACTTCCTTTGTGACCCAGAACTCTATAGAGAGGCTTGGGCTAAAAAAAGGCGTAAAAATAACTGCAGGAATAAAGGCAAGCTCTATCCATTTATTCTGATATGGAAAAGATATTAAAAGACAGTTATGACAGGAAAATAGACTACCTCAGATTGTCAGTGACTGACAGGTGCAACCTGCGCTGCACTTACTGCATGCCTGAAAAGGGAATAAGGCTTGCCGGCAGGGAAGAGGTCCTGACATATGAGGAGCTACTGAAGGTGGTAGATATCCTGGCACAGCTGGGCATAAGAAAGTTACGAATCACTGGAGGGGAACCGCTTTTAAGGGACAATATACTGGGCCTCATATCAGGGATTTCACGGATTGAGGGAATAGAGAAGATATCCATTACCACTAACGGGATTCTTTTGAGTAAATATCTGGAAGGTCTCAGACAGGCCGGCATAAGCGGGATCAATATAAGCATGGACAGCCTCGATCCGGTAAAATACAGTAAGATAACCAGAGGCGGACAGCTGTATAAAGTGATTACTGCCCTGGAAAGAGCCCTTGATATGGGATTTGAGAGCATAAAGATAAATTCAGTTCTGGGTAGTTTTTTGGGAACCGGTGATATAAGGGACTTTATAAAATGGTCTATAGAAAAGAAAATAGACATAAGGTTTATAGAGATGATGCCGGTTGCCCTGCTTGAAGAGGTAGAATGCACTTCTAAAAATATTCTAAAGACCAGGACTCACGAAAGTATTCCTGCAGATACCATATTTGATGTGATGAAGGAGTTTGGGGAGATAGAAAGCCTGAAAGACAAGAAAGGTTATGGTCCTGCAGTTTATTTCAAAATAAAGGGGGCAAAAGGGGCTATAGGTCTTATCCGTAATCAGGAAGAATCATGTTTTTACTGTAACAGGATCAGGATAACACCTCTCGGGCTATTGAAACTGTGTCTGTTTTCCGATAACGGTCTGGACCTTACGAGGAGCATCAGGCACGGAGTATCAGAAAAAAACATAAAAGATGATATTATAATGTTTGTTAATAAAAAACCAAAAAGCAGGAACAGCAATAATACTGGCTGCAGTCCAGAAGATAAAAAAAAGATACCGGACCTTATGAACAGAATAGGCGGATAGAAAAAACGGGGTAAGGCTTATGAAAAAAGATAGTGATTTCACACATATTGACAGTAGTGGAAAAGCCAGGATGGTGGATATCTCAGGGAAAAAAGACAGCACAAGGACGGCTGAAGCAATAGGTACCATAAAACTGGATAAGGATATCATCAAAAAGATAAGGGATAATGATATCGGGAAAGGTGATGTACTGGCCGTGGCAAAGATAGCTGGTATAAGTGCCGCTAAGAAAACCTGGGAACTTATTCCCCTCTGTCATCAGATAAGGTTAAAAAGGATAGATATTGATTTTAATATTCTTGATGGTGAAGAGAGTATAGAGGTTAAGACAAGGGTAAGCGCATATGACAGTACAGGTGTGGAGATGGAGGCCATCACGGCAGCCAGTGTCAGCCTTATAACCATTTACGATATGTGTAAAGCCCTTTCTAAAGACATGCAGATAGGACCGGTCTGCCTACTGAGTAAGACCGGGGGGAAGTCTGGCTATATAAAGAAATGATTATCCGGAGGAAAAGATCGAAGGAAGAATAGAGTCAATCAATATAAGCAGTAAGAAGGGCGGAAAGAAGAGCCCTGTAAATGTTGCTGTGGTAAATAAGTCAGGAATAGAGGGAGACGGGCACAGCGGTGACTGGCACCGGCAGGTCAGCCTTCTTGCAGTGGAGAGCATCCAGAAGGTAAAGGATGCCGGAATAAAAGTGAACCCGGGTGATTTTGCAGAGAATCTTACCATCTCAGGAATAGACCTGACCAGACTTCAAATAGGTGAAAAGCTGGAGATTCAGGGATCTGGAGAAGAGACCATCCTGGAAGTCACCCAGATAGGAAAAGAATGTCCCAGGCCATGCAGCATATATTACCAGATGGGTTCCTGCATTATGCCCAAAGAGGGAATATTCTGCCGGGTGATAGAACCCGGAAATATAAAAGTAGGAGATAAGATAAAAAGTTGGGAGTCAGGATGAAGAAAGAACTTAAGATAGCTGTTATTACAGTGAGCGATAAGGGATACCGCGGTGAGAGGGAAGACAGGAGTGGTAAATATATCCAGGAATATTTTTTGGAAAAGGGCTGGAATATAGCAGATTATGCTATTGTCCCGGATGAACTGGATATGATAAAGGAAAAGCTTATTGAAATATGCGATACGGGTGAAGCAAACCTGATACTCACCACAGGAGGGACAGGTTTTTCACAAAGGGATTTGACACCCGAGGCTACCGAAAAAGTAATAGAAAGAAAGGTGCCCGGTTTCAGTGAAATAATAAGGATAGAGGGACAGAAGAAGACTCCCAGGGCTATCCTTTCCCGCGGCATAAGCGGGATCAGAAAGAAGACTCTGATAATAAATCTTCCGGGAAGTATAAAGGGTGTCAAGGACAGCCTGGAGCTCATTTACAGACCCCTGCCTCATGGACTGGATATACTTGCAGGTAGGGATGCTGAGTGTGGTCAAGATGATAGCTGATTAACTAGTAGATAACTTGGCAACTACTATAATTAATAAAGTCAGCTTTTCTACCTTTGATAATAATTATTATTTATAGAACAGTAGTATAATGTAATAAATATAAATAACCTATTATTTTTTAACTTAAATTTTGAATGGAAACTTCTTATTATATTAAAGGACAAATGCTATATCAGTAGAAGGTTAAAAATGGTACAAGATAGAAGGCCAACAACTCCTTCAAAAGAAGATTTTATAAGAACAATTTTAAAGAGATTATTAATAAGGGAAAAGGAGCTTGTACTTGAATCCAGAATTCCTTCATTTGGAGAATTAAGTACGGAGTTTGAGGACATTAAAGAATTCGGCCTTTATTTGCATATACCTTTTTGTGAACAAATATGCTCTTATTGCCCTTATAATAAAGAGATTTATAAACCTGATTTAGCGAAAGCATATACTTGTGCAGTTAAAAGAGAAATTGACTTCTATTCTTCTTTGATTGGTAATAAGCCAGTTACCTCCTTTTATATTGGTGGAGGAACTCCAACAACAATGCTATACAGCGGTATTAAAGAAATATTGGAGCATATTTTTTTTAATTTTAACATCCAATGTAAGACACATATGGAAAGCCATCCCAATCACTTAACATCAAAAAATCTCAATACTATTATTAATATGGGTGTTAAGTATCTGAGTATGGGTTTGGAGGCTATGCAAGATAAGCATCTAAAGATGCTGGGCAGACCATATACAGCAGAAAAAGCAAAGTCTGCAATCAAGCGTGCTGTTAATATGGGCTTTGAATGTGTTAATGTGGACATCATGTTTGCATTGCCAAACCAAACTTATAAAGAAATAGAGCAGTCAGGCCATGATTTGGTTGATACGGGTGTTGACCAGGTTGCAGCTTATCCAATCTTTAGATTTCCATATACTAAAATGGGTGCAACTTCTGAGGAGGTCAATTACAATTTATCTACTGTAATTAAAAGACGAAAAATGCTAGGTATTCTTGAGAATATTTTTTATGCTGCTGGCTTTGAAAGAACATCTGTCTGGGCATTTACAAAAAAAGAAGTTCCAAAATACTGTTCTGTGGCAGTACCTCTTTATATTGGTCTAGGAGCAAGTGGCGGAACATATCTTAAGAATATTTTTTATCTAAATACTTTCAATGTTTCTGAGTATATTAAAGCAATTAAGAATAAAACATTGCCAATTGCCCTATCATTAAATCTTTCAGAAAAAATGCAGATGGCATGGTGGTTTTACTGGAGAATCTATGAAACTAGATTTAAAAGAAGCGATTTTATGGAAAGGTTTGGAAAGGAATTTGATGAGATCTATGGAAAATATATAAAAATATTATCTTTTTTTAGGTTCTTAAATGATAACAAAGATCAAATAGTTCTTACAGATAGAGGTTCGTATTGGCTACATGCAATTGAGGATCTATTTTCAATAAGTTATATAAGTAAGTTGTGGGGAACTTCAAAGCAGGACCCCTGGCCAAAAAGGGTTGAACTGTAACATGTTGAAAAATATGATCTATGGAATCAAATACATAGCCGGTAATAAAATCTTAAAAAAACGCACCCCTCTTATTGCCGGGTTAGCTATAACAAACAAGTGTAATTTACGATGCTTGCACTGCAGAGTAACTGAACGTAAGACTGATGATATGCGATTTGAAGAAATAACTTCAACACTTGATACATTTTACAAACAAGGAGGTCGTACTTTATATCTTGAAGGTGGAGAACCATTTGTCTGGCATGACAATTATTATAATGTTGAAGACATTGTTAAATATGCTCATAAAAAAAGATTTCTTGCAGTTATTATTTATACAAATGGAACATTTCCATTAGAAACATCTGCTGATACTATTTTTATTAGCATTGATGGACTTAAAGAAACTCATGATTTAATACGCGGTAAAACATTTGATAAAATAATGAGAAATATTAATGAATCAAAGCACTCTTCTCTTTTTATAAATTTTACAATTAACACTCATAACAAGGAAGAAATAGGAGAATTTTGTGCATATATAAATAACATAGATAAAATACGTGGCATATTTTTTTATTTTCACACACCTTATTATGGATATGATGATTTATATTTAGATGTTACCGAAAGGAATGAAATTTTACTTAGATTATTAGATTTTAAGAAGAAATACAAAATATTAAATTCTCAAGCTGGCATAAAATCAGCAATAAAAAATGATTGGTTGCGGCCTTTGGATATTTGCCGCATTTATGAAAGCAATGATGTCTATGAATGTTGCAGGTTTGCTGGAGATGCCGAATTATGTAAAAACTGCGGATATTTAAGCTATGCAGAAATAAATCAGGCATTGAAATTAAAACCATCAGCTATTTTAAATGCTTTTAAATATTTTTAATATCAATTTTTATTTTTTTCAATATGTCTGGATTGATTTTTTTAAAAAAAGATTTTAAATATTTATTCACTACAACACTAAATACATCTTTTAAGTATATTTAGCTTATAACTCGGCTTAGAGGCTAACATAAAATTAATTATCTGTTCTTGATCCTCTTAATTATACCATCCAATCTTAATGATGGGATGCCGCCACCAATTCTAGAATCTGGTTTTCTACAAAAAAAGGGCAACCAATTCTAACAATATAATAAGGATTCGGTGTGGCTGGTAGCTTTAAAATGTTTTAGATATGAAATTTTTTGTCCTGGTGAGGGGGTTTTTCAAATACTGGCCCGATAACTTTAACTTTAAAAAGTTTTTCTATAGCCTCTTCAATGTCTTTACCCTTTTCAATCTTGTGTTCTTTAATATAATAAAATTCTTCATCACTATAAACTGGATATTTAACTTTCTCCCCTGCAGTATTTTTCGCTTCTAAAAAAAATATAAATTTTTTCCTAGCCATGACTTCCATAAATCTATTTTTTATTTATTCTTATTATAAAACTAAGCTATGAAAAAGAACATAAATAATTAGAAATAGTGATTGTAATGATTCTATTTTTAGGTAAAAGGAGAGAAAAAGCAAATTTAAGAAAATGGTTCAGATTTTTTTCGCATCTGGTAAAGGATTAAATGGTTATAAAGCGATAGAAAATATTAATAATTCTAGAATGGATTTAGAAGAAATAGTGAAATAATATAAAGCAGGAGTCTCCAATAAAAATTACTTTGCATACAACACTGCAACCAGCACAATTAATCAAACCTTACTACAGATATTCTATCCTTCAAATATAAAAGATTTTTCAGCGTCTTCTCTGTTTGTAATCAGTTTAAGGAATATCCAATGCATTTTTAATGATGATAATCTTTGAACTATTAATTGTGAAGAACGTAGTAGTATAATGTAGTAGAATCGAGTGTTTTAAATATTTTTGATATTTTTAAGAATCTTTCACAGGAAATAATATGAAAGCAATTCTAATTATAAATCCAAAGTCCGGGAATACAAAAATAAAAATTTCACCCTTATTGAAATGGACTTTCAAGAAATTGGAAAATACAGCAAAAGAGGTTTCTTCGCCGAAACCAACTATTGCAGAAATTATAGAAGAAGTGAGGAAAAGCTGTAATAAAGAAAATATGAAACTAGATATTGAATTTACAAAGCATCCAAAGCACGCAATAGAACTGGCACAAGGAGCAAGAAAAAAGTATGATATGGTTATTGTGGCCGGCGGAGACGGAACAGTAAACGAAGTCATAAATGGTATCATTGGCTCAAAGATAACACTTGCAGTCATACCTTATGGCAGCACTAATGTTCTTGCTTTAGAGCTGGGGATACCATTTAATGTGAAAGAAGCTTCAGAATTAATCACACACGGCAAGAGAGTAAAGATTGACCTGGGTTATGCAAAAACAAATGAGGAAGCTAGATATTTTACTATGATGGTCGATGTAGGATTTGTCCCAAAGTTAATAGAAGGAGTCAATCTAGAAGTCAAGAAAAGGTTGGGGAACTTTGCATATCTGCTTTCTGGAATTAAACAACTCTTAACATATAAATGGCATAATATCCATGTTGAGCATAAATTTCATTCTGTAGACTATTTCGTAATAGTTTCAAATTCTAAGGACTATGCCGGGGAGTATCAAATAGCACATAAGGCTAGCACAACAGATGGCCTTCTTGACTTGGTTGTTATCAGCAGGAAAAGTTGGTGGAAAATAATAAAATTTATCTTCTTATTGTCAATTGGGAAATCAAATTCATTCTTAAAGGAAGAATATTATAAAATAAAGGAAGCGCATATTTATTCCAAACACAAAATGTTGGTTCAAGCGGATGGGGAATTGATAGGGGCAGCGCCAGTAGATGTCAAAGTTGTTCCAAAAGCATTGACTGTAATGGTTAAGAGATAATTATTATCAGCAAACAAATCTAAATTTATATCTCATTATAGACCAAAATACATCTTCTATACATTTTAGCCTATAACTCAGTTTACAGGCTATTTTTTATCCTATACTCTAGACAACAATAAAGTCCCATTTTCTAAACAACAAACCTTTAGTTAAAACCTTTTTGCACCCATAAATATATTTGATTACTATGTAATATATATTTCTGTAAAACTGGTTATGGGGTAAAATAAAGGATGTAAATACTTGTAAATTGGGGTTTCAAAATTACAAATGTTAAGAAGAATAACAGAAATGAAACAGTAGCAGTATTAAACATCTCTGACTAGTAGCGCAGGTCTCCAGAGAATAAAATAAAATTTTTAGGAATTTGCATATATGGTTAAAAGAATATATTTCCCTAAAATAGAATCCACCAATAATTATGCTGTAGAAAACATTGAAAATATAGAAGACAGAACAGTAATCCTTGCAGATAAGCAGACCAGAGGCAAGGGCAGAAATGGACGGTATTGGCTTTCAGAGAAAAATAATCTTTTTGTATCTTTAGTTTTAAAGCCACAATTTGATTTTCGACAGATAAATACTATTAATGCACTTACACATTATACTGCAGTTGTTTTAACCAGGGTTTTTAAAAAAAAATATTCTATTAAAGCAAAAATTAAATGGCCAAATGATTTATTGGCTAATGGCAAAAAGATTGCCGGGATATTAATAGAAACAGTAATAAAAGGCAATTCTTTACAGGGCGTTATTATTGGAATAGGTGTAAATTTAAACCTGGAGGAAAAAACATTAGAGAAAATAAGTCAACCGGCTACATCCTTAAATGTTTTACTAGAAAAGGAAATAAATAGGGATGAATTTTTAGATTTTTTATTAAAAGAATTTTTTTTGCAATATGATGAATTATTGAAAAAAGGTTTTCTATTAATTAAAGAAGAATATAGTCTTTTAAATATGGTTATGGGAAAATTGGTTAAGGTGGTAGTTTTTAACAAAAAATACTATGGTATTGCAAAAGGGATAGATGACAAAGGCCAACTTATTTTAGACTGCAAGGACAGAGAAGAGATTATAAACATAGGGGATATAATATGCTAATAGAAGGATTAATTGTCATGGTTATTGGAATCTTAATGGTTTTCTTATTTTTGGGTGCCTTAGTAGCCATAATGTACAGTTCTAAATTTTTCATAAAGTTCTTGCCAATTGAAAACAAAAACTTATCCCTGTCAGAAGCCAGGGATCAGGATTCAAAATTTGAAGAAATTGCGGTAGCTGTGGCAGCTATAAAAAAATCTATACACAAATAAATTAACGGGAGTTACAAAAGTGGCAAAAAAATTAATTAAAGTTGTGGATCTTTCTTTTAGGGACGGATTTCAGTCGGTATTTGGAGCCAGGGTTTTAAGGGATGATTATCTGCCTGCAATTGAGGCAGCAAAAGATGCCGGGATTACTCATTTTGAAGCTGGTGGCGGAGCAATGTTTCAATCCTTATTTTTCTATTGCAATGAAAATGCTTTTAAGACCATGGAAGCATTTAGGAAAGCTGCCGGGCCGGATGCAAATTTACAGACCTTGGCAAGAGGGGTAAATGTTGTTGGTTTGGATTCGCAACCCAGGGATATGATAAAGCTTCATGCAGAGCTTTTTAAGAAACACGGGATTACCACAATTAGAAATTTTGATGCATTAAATGATGTCAATAATTTAATCTATAGTGGACAATGCATAGTTGATGCTGGACTGAAGCATGAAGTAGCTATTACCATGATGGCATTACCAAGGGGCTGCAAAGGTGCCCATGATCCAAAATTTTATATAGATGTTTTAAAAAAGATTTTAGATGCGGACATACCTTTTAATTCAGTATGTTTTAAGGATGCTTCAGGCACATCAACACCTACCACGGTTTTTGAAACTATAAAACTTGCCAGAAAAATGTTGCCAGGAGGCACTCATTTAAGATTCCATACCCATGAAACAGCAGGTTGTAGTGTTTTGTGTCATAAAGCAGCACTTGACGCAGGAGTAGATGGTATTGATTTAACCATGGCCCCGGTATCGGGCGGCACCTCTCATGCTGACATTGTTACCATGTGGCATGCTTTAAGGGGGACCGAATATGAGCTAGGAATAAATATTGATAAAATCCTGGAAGCTGAAATGGTCTTTAAGGAGTGCATGAAAGACTATTTCGTTCCTCCGGAATCACAAAAAGTTGAACCGCTTATTCCGTTTTCTCCCATGCCGGGCGGTGCTTTGACTGCTAATACTCAAATGTTGAGAGATAACAATATTATGGATAAATTTACAGATATTATCTCCAAAATGGGCGAGGTAGTAAAAAAAGGCGGATATGGCACCAGCGTTACCCCTGTTTCTCAATTTTACTTTCAGCAGGCTTTTAATAATGTTATGTTCGGGGATTGGAAAAAGATAGCAGAAGGCTACGGGAAGATGGTGCTTGGATATTTTGGAAAAACTCCCGTACCCCCGGATTCTGAAATAGTTACCATTGCTTCCAAACAATTAGGCTTATCTCCCACAACCGAAAGCCCGTTGGATATTGATGAAAAAAATCCTGCTAAAGGTATGGATGCGGCTAAAAAAATGCTTGTAGACAATGGTATAGAAATAACTGATGAAAATATATTTATTGCAGGGGCTTGTAAAGAAAAAGGTATTGCTTTTCTGAAAGGTGAAGGAAAAGTAATGGTTCGAAAAAAAGAAAAAGAAAGATCTGGTGATGAGACTAACGAGTATACGGTAAACATCAATAATAAGAAGTATACTGTTTCTTTTGATGGGGATAACGCAATTGTTGATGGAAAAAAATATAATGTTTCTGTTAAGAAGGGAAAAGGAAAGAATAAATTATCCTCAGATTCGGAAGAAATAGGGATAAACGATTCTGTGGTTATCAAAGCACCAATGGCAGGGTCTGTTTTCAAGATACTAGTCAGCTTAGGTGATGTTATAGAAGAAGGAGAAGTTGTTATGATTCTGGAGGCAATGAAAATGGAAACCGAAATTAAATCAGCTGTAGGGGGAACCGTCTCTTCGATTCCTGTAAGCCAAGGCCAACAGTTAGTAGCAGGCCAGGATTTAATTTATATTAAATAAACTAGGGGGAGCATGCAAATATCAGAGTCTCTATATACTATATGGATGTCTACTGGTCTTGCAAACTTTACTATTGGGCAAGTAGTTATGATCCTGGTTGGACTATTTTTAATCTGGCTTGGAATTAGAAAGGGTTTTGAACCCCTTTTGTTAGTACCAATAGGTTTTGGTGGGATTTTAGCTAATATACCCATAGTTGATATTGCTGGAGCCGGTTTTTTAGGAATGGTTTATGAGTTTGGAATCGAGTCTTCTATTTTTCCGCTTTTAATTTTTTTGGGAATTGGAGCTATGACTGATTTCGGCCCCCTGATAGCAAACCCAAAAACAGCTTTGCTTGGCGGGGCAGCACAGTTTGGAATATTTTCTACATTTTTTGGTGCCTTATTGTTGACCAAATACCTGGGTTTTAATTTTAGTATGGGGGACGCAGCTTCTATTGGAATAATTGGAGGAGCTGATGGGCCAACAGCAATTTTTTTGGCATCTAAATTATCTCCCCAGCTTCTAGGCGCAATTGCTATTGCCGCATATTCTTATATGGCACTAGTCCCTATTATCCAACCTCCTATAATGCGGGGGTTAACTACTATAAGCGAGAGAAAAATAAAGATGAAACAGCTCAGGCATGTTTCCAAAAGAGAAAAAATTCTTTTTCCCATAATTATTTTTATTCTATGTATAATCTTGCTGCCGGATGCAACCCCAATCATCGGAATGCTGATGTTTGGAAATTTATTAAAAGAATGCGGTGTAACCGACCGGCTTTCAAAAACCGCTCAAAATGAACTGATAAATATCGTCACCATTTTGCTTGGTTTATCAGTTGGCTCAAGGTTACAGGCTGACCAGTTTTTAACCGTGGAGACATTGGGAATTATTTTATTGGGTCTAATTGCTTTTTCTATCGGGACTGCGTCAGGCGTTATACTGGCAAAAATTATGAATAAATTATCAAAAGATAAGGTTAATCCTTTAATTGGTGCTGCCGGAGTGTCAGCAGTTCCAATGTCGGCCAGAACTGTAAATAAAACCGGATTAAAGGAAGATTCAAGTAATTTTCTGCTAATGCATGCAATGGGGCCAAATGTTGCTGGAGTTATTGGGTCTGCAGTTGCAGCAGGTGTATTGCTTGCACTGTTCTCATAAGCCCCAGAATTTGTATTGTTTTTCTCAAAGGTTAAAATACTTAATATGGACAGAAGATTTCTTTCCTTAAATACAAAAATGATTTGTCAATATAATTTCTTATACCCTTGCTTTCCCTTTTTAAAGGGTAAACCGAGCCATTATGTACTATTATAGATATGTCTTGCCTTACAGTATACTCTCAAACTCCCCATACCCTTTTTTCTCACTTTATGCTATATTATCCTTAGCTTATTTTACAACCAAATATCATTCTGCTTTTCAAGGGAATCCAGTTAGAATCTGGAACGGTCCCGCCACTGTAATTGGGTGAGTATCTTTCAATAGGCCACTGGCAATAGCCGGGAAGGCGAAGGGTAAAGTCCCATAAGTCAGGAGACCTGTCTGGCAGAAAACAAGTTACACCTCTTCGGTAGAAAGGGAGTAATTTTTTATTTTAAAAAATTTAAAGGCTCTCTGCTGAAAACGAAGCGGAGAGCCTTTATCTTTTTAGAAAGGAGATATTATGGATAACCTGCAAAAAGGCTATGTCCAGGTCTATACCGGAAACGGTAAAGGCAAAACCACAGCAGCTTTGGGGCTGGCCTTAAGGGCTGCAGGAAATGGAATGAAGGTATTTATAGGGCAGTTTATAAAGGGAATGGAGTACTCAGAAATCAGGGCCCTTAAAAAATTTTCTGGCTATATTGAAATAAAACAGTATGGCAGAGGGTGTTTTATAAACCAAAGCCCTGAGCAGGAAGATATCGATTCTGCTAAAAATGGCCTAAAGGAGCTGGAAAAAATCATTGGCAGCGGCCAATACGATGTAATAATTCTGGATGAGATCAACATAGCTGTCTACCTTAAATTGCTAAACGTAGAAGATGTTATAAGGCTTATAGAACAAAAACCTCAGGCCACAGAACTCATACTTACCGGCAGGTTTGCAAATAAATCCATAATAGAGGCAGCAGACCTGGTAACCGAGATGAAAGAAGTAAAACATTATTACCAGCAGGGCATACTTGCCAGGGCTGGAATAGAGAAATAGAAAGGAAAAAATTATGTTTTCTAAAAAAATATTTACACTTATTTTAATAGTAACCATTTTATCCCTATTAATACTATCCGTATCCTGCACCCAGCCCGTTACTGAGCAGGATGCTGGGTCTATTAAGGTAACCGACGGCATAGGACAGCAGGTAAGCATGGACCGACCGGTAGAAAAAATGATTGTCTTTGCTCCCAGCGTGCTGGAGGTGCTGGACGCTTTGGATGCCATGGACAAAGTAATAGGGGTAGACAGCTGGAGTATTGAAAGTGGGGAGCCATTAGCCCAGGGGTTTGAGGCTTATGGCGATTTTAACGGTCCCAACATAGAAAAAATAGCTGAAGCCAATCCGGATCTGGTAATAAGGTTGTCCGGATCATCTGAAGAGGATTACGATAAGCTCCGGGAACTGGGCATAACCATTTATACCTTTGAAGCCCAGAGCTTTGACTGGGCTTACCAGGAAATAATAAACCTGGGCCAGATGATAGGAAAAGAAGATGAAGCCGAGCAGCTGAAAAATGAGTTTGAGCAACAGGTAGAAGATATATACACCAAGGTAAAAGATCTGGAACAGGACCAGAAACCCACTGTTTTCTACGAAATATTTGATGATCCACTATGGAGTGCAGGAAAAGACACTTATATTAATGATATGATAGAAAAAGCCGGCGGAATTAATATTGTGGCCAGGGATGGCCTGGAAGGATATGCAGAATACAGTGTGGAGAAACTGCTTGATAACAATCCCCAGGTTATGGTAGCCGGTGACGGGGGAATGTATGAAGCCAGGACCGGAGAGATAATACTGGAGGATCCCCGGTTTTCTACCGTGTCTGCAGTAACCGGGGGAAGGGTATATGTGGTGCCCGAAAACTCTATAGTAAGGCCCAATCATAATTCAGTTAAAGGCCTTATGATGCTGGCCAAGGCTTTCCACCAGGATATTTTTGGCCAGTTTGAGATAATAGAATGATTTATTGGCTACTTTTAGATAATATTATACAGAGAAGGCATCAGCCTTCTCTGTAGTGAAAGGCAATTTATGCATAAGGTATATTTTTTATTGGGTGGCGCAAGAAGCGGAAAAAGCTTTTATGCAGAAGAGCTGGCCTCGTCCATCTCCAGCCAGGTAGCCTACCTGGCTACAGCCAGGGTAACCGATAAGGAAATGGAAAAAAGAATAGAGGCCCATAAAAAAAGAAGGCCCAGGGGTTGGAAAACCATTGAACTAGGCGATAGTATAGAACAAAAAGACCTGGAGCAGCTGGATATCAAAGGTTGTGAGGTACTGATAGTGGATTGCGTGACCAATCTGCTTTACCGGTTTCTGGAAAGATACCGGCTTGATGAACTGGATATAATTCCCAATGATCTGGAGCAAAAAATCGAGGGAGAAGTATCTCAATTATTTGAGTCTTTTTATAAATTCCTGCAGTCAGCAGATGCCACCATCATTATTGTATCCAATGAAGTGGGTATGGGCCTGGTGCCCCCGTATCCTCTGGGCAGGATATTCAGGGATCTTATGGGCACTGTCAATAAACAGCTGGCTTTACTCTCTGATGAGGCTTACTTTTTTATTGCTGGAATAAGACGGAGGTTAAAATAATGGCAGGATTTTTAAATGCACTGGGATTTTTAACCATCATAAGGATACCGGCCAGATTTGGCTACCGACAGGATTTCTCTCCGTCTCTTACCTATTTTCCTCTGATAGGCCTGATATTGGGCATAATTATTTCCCTGGCATTCTGGGCTTTCAGCCTTTTTTTGCCAATACTGGTGGCAGTTATTACGGTGGTTGCCCTGGAAGCTGTACTTACCGGGGGATTACACTATGATGGGCTGGCCGATGTATTTGACGGTATCTTTTCCGGAAGAAGCAAGTCGGAAGAGATATTGTCCATAATGAAGAAAAGTGATATAGGCACCTTTGGGGTAATGGCAGTAGTACTGGCGCTGGCTTTTAAAATCAGCCTTATATATTACCTTTATCAGAATTATTCGGAAAATATTTTTTCCTTTCTGGTTGTTTTGAGTTTTTTCTCCTGTTTTGGCAGGTGGTCCATGGTTTATCTGCTAACCAGCTACAAACCGGTAAAAAAAGAAGGCAGCCTGGCAGCCATGTTCCAATCAGCATCCAACCGTATGCGGTTTCTTGTTTCCACCATATATACAGTTATACTATTTTTTATCCTGGTCTATGTATCTGAGGCCAGCTATGGCCGCCAGGAATTATTTTTAAATCCTGGCCTGGCCCTGATACCGGGGCTTAAAGCCATGGTAGCCTTTCTGGCCAGCCTGCTGGCCTTAATTATAGCCAGCCATCTTTTTTACCGGCGTTTGGGGGGTATAAATGGGGATGTGGCTGGAGCTGTATCCCAGGTGACCGAGATCACTTTTCTTTTGTTTTCATTAATACTGGTGGCATAAGTTATGAAAAGAACTGTAAAATATACCATTATCCTGCTTATTATACTTATTGCCATGGCCATAGTGGCTGCTTCATTGGGGTCAGCCAGTATATCGCTTAAAGATACCGCTAAGATTATGGCCAGCTATATCCCGGGCATAAGAAATCTTATAGATACCAGCACCTTAAGCTCCAATGACTTTGCCATAATAACCAGAATAAGGCTGCCCAGGATTATAACCTCCATATTGGTGGGTATTGCCCTGGCTTCCAGCGGGGTAATATTCCAGGGAATATTCAGAAACCCCATGGCCGACCCTTATATTATCGGGGTATCGGCAGGGGCATCCTTTGGAGCCACGGTAGGCCTGCTTTTTGCCACCGGCATCAGGCTGGCTTCCATAAGCCTGGTAAGTGTTTTTGCCTTTGGGGGAGCGGTAGGGGTAACCCTGCTGGTATATAATATAAGCAGGATAAGGGGCCGGGTATCGGTGCTCACCCTGCTTTTGGCAGGGGTAGCCATAAGCGCTATGCTGAGTTCCATAAATTCTTTTATACTAATGTTTCAGTCCCAGGACCTGGCCAGGGTTATCTTCTGGCTGATGGGAGGCCTTACTGCTTCCAGCTGGCAGCAGCTGACCATAATTGCCCCTATTGTAATAGTACTGTTGACAGCAGCTGCCTTTTTTACCAATGAACTTAACATAATTTCTCTTGGCGACAATAGGGCTACCCAGCTGGGAGTCAATACCGAGCAGGTAAAAAAACTTCTGCTGGTACTGGCCTCCCTAATAGCTGCGGCTGCAGTTTCGGTTAGCGGCATAATCGGTTTTGTAGGCCTTATAACCCCCCATATACTAAGGCTTATAGTGGGGCCGGACCACAAGATACTGTATCCCACTTCTGCACTGGCCGGGGGGATAGTACTGCTGGCTTCAGATACCATAGCCCGCATGGTGCTGATGCCCAGAGAAATACCGGTGGGTATAATCACCTCTATTGTAGGGGTGCCTTTCTTTATTTATCTTCTAATAAGGTCCAAAAGGCAGGTGTTTTAAGTGGATATGCTGTCGGTTGAAAATCTTGATTTTGCCTATAATGGCCACCCGGTATTAAAAGATATGAACTTTGAGGTAAGTGAGCACAGTTTTGTATCCATACTGGGACCCAATGGAAGCGGAAAGTCCACCCTTATAAATATCATAAGCGCTGTTCTTAAAAATTACGAAGGAAGCATACATATAGCCGGCCACAACCTGGCAGGGCTCAGCCCCCGGCAGGCCGCCAGGCTGGTGGCGGTAGTGCCCCAGTCCACCAATCCCGGTTTTAATTTTACAGTAAGGCAGATGATTGCCATGGGCAGATATCCTTATATGGGACGTCTGGAGTCCTTTAAACAAGAGGATAACCGGAGGGTAGAAGATATAATAGACAAGGTTCAGATAGGCGGTCTGGCCCACCGGAAATACAATGAACTGTCTGGAGGGGAAAAGCAGAGGGTAATAATAGCCCAGGCCCTGGTTCAGGACACTCCGCTTCTGCTTTTGGATGAGCCTACCAGTCATCTGGATATCAATTTTCAGATAGAGCTGATGGAGCAAATAAAGCGGCTTAATACCCAGGATGGAAAGACCATTATAGGTATATTTCATGATCTGAACCTGGCCATACAGTATTCGGATAAGGTAATGTTTTTAAAGGAAGGCTCTATTTTTGATTACGGGCCGGTGGCCGAGGTCATAACTGAAGAAAATATAGAAAGGGTTTTCGGCAGCGAGGTATATGTGGCCAAAAACCCTTTTACCGGCAAACTTTATATCAACCCCACTTTTAACCTGACCCCGCCGGAGAGAAGGAATATAAAGGATATAAGGGTGCATGTAATAGCCGGGGGAGGGGCGGCCTCTCCGGTTATGAGCCTTCTGTACTCCCATGGTTACAGGGTTTCATGCGGGGTGGTAAATAACCTGGATACCGATCTGAACACCGCCCAGAGGATGGGCATACCCTTTGTCAGTGATGCTCCTTTCTCACCCATAAGCCTGGAAGCCCAGAACCGGAACCTGAAATTTATAAGGGGAAGCGATCTTGTTGTACTGCCCGCCCTGCAGTTCGGGCACGGAAACTTTTCCAACCTGGTATCAGCCAGACAGGCCCAGCAGATGGGAAAGAAAGTAATGGTTTTAGGTAAAGAAGATATAAGCAGCCGGGACTATACTGGAGGTAAAGCTACCAAAATCTATAACCAGATAATCAAGGAAGGTGCAGAAGTTTTAGCTTCAGAAGACCAGCTGCTGCAGGCTATAGGGAAGGGTGATAAATGAAGGCGGTAATGATACAGGGAACCGGATCCCATGTAGGTAAAAGCGTAACCGTGGCCGCTATATGCAGGATACTTTACCAGGATGGTTACCGGGTATGTCCTTTTAAATCCCAGAATATGGCCCTAAATTCATTTGTGACCGCAACCGGAGGGGAGATGGGCAGGGCACAGGTCATGCAGGCTGAAGCCTGTGGGCTGCAGCCGGAAGTATTTATGAATCCGGTACTTATAAAGCCGGTAAAGGATACTGCTGCCCAGGTTATATTCATGGGCAGGGTGGTGGGCAACATGTCTGCCGGCCAGTATGATAACTACAAGCAGGAATTTATGCCCAGGATAAAGCAGATAATAGGGGATATAAGCAGCCGGTTTGATTATCTGGTAATAGAAGGGGCAGGCAGTCCGGCTGAAATTAATCTTCTGAAAAATGATATTGTTAATATGGCTACCGCCCAGGCGGCCGATGCCCCGGTAATACTGGTAGCGGATATCGATAAGGGAGGGGTTTTTGCCAGTTTCTACGGTACGGTGAAAATTATGCCGGCAAAATGGCAGAAGTATTTTAAGGGACTTCTGATAAATAAATTTAGGGGAGATAAAAAGCTGCTGGATCCGGGCATTAAGTGGATAGTAGAAAAACTTAAGCTCCCGATGGTGGGAACCATCCCTTTTTTTACCAATATCCTGCTGGATGAAGAGGATTCAGTGAACCTGGAAAAGCAGCAAATTAAAAATAGCAGCAGGAATGCCAGGTTCAGGGTAGCCATAATATATTTGCCCCATATATCCAATTTTACTGATTTTAATTTCCTGGATACAGAACAGGATATTGAAGTTAGCTATATTAAAACCAGGAAACAGCTTAAGGAAACTTCTCCCCACCTCATAATCCTTCCCGGATCCAAAAGTACCATTTCTGACCTTGAGTACCTGAAAGAATGTGGCCTGGCCGGGGATATAACCCAGGCTTACCGGAAGGGGGCTTCAGTTATAGGTATCTGTGGAGGTTACCAGATGCTGGGCAGCACCATATCTGATCCTTATGGAGTAGAAACTAAAGCCGGCAGCATAGGCGGGCTGGGGCTGCTGGATATAGAGACAGATTTTCTGCCTGAAAAATATACCAGCCAGGTGCAGTTTAAATTAAACGCAGATGCCCTGGGAACCGAAGGTTTCAGTGAATATTTTACCGGTTACGAAATACATATGGGGACTACCAGGG
Organism: Actinomycetes bacterium; assembly: GCA_022396035.1. Classification (NCBI taxonomy): domain Bacteria; kingdom Bacillati; phylum Actinomycetota; class Actinomycetes; species Actinomycetes bacterium. Next base: position 48,767 of record JAIOXO010000006.1, read on the forward strand.
TGAAAGGTTTGGCAAACCCCTTTTATGTAAAAACCGAAAGTATGGATAAGCGGGAGGGCTGCATAAAGGTAAACCGGGAAAAAGGCAATATGGTTATGGGCACCTATATACACGGGCTTTTTGATAACCACCGGTTAAGGAATTGTTTATTAGAATACCTGGCTGGCCTGGCCAAGGTTAACTTAAATCTTGAGTTTAACCAGGAAAGCTCCCAGGTATTTAAACAGAAACAGTATGATAAGCTGGCGGACCTGTTCAGGGGCAATATGGATATGGAAACTTTCTATAAAATTCTAAATGCCGGTTTATAAAAAAGGTCAAATCTAATAAAATCTAAGTATGCAGAAAAAGGGACTGGTAATCATAAATACAGGGGAAGGCAAGGGTAAAACCACAGCCGCCTTCGGGCTGGCCTTAAGGGCTGCCGGACATAACCGGAAAGTGCTTATACTTCAGTTTATAAAAGGGCCCTGGGTTTCCGGAGAAATAAAAGCTGCCAGCTATATACCGCAGATTGAGGTTAAGCAGCTGGGTTCCGGTTTTATACCCTTGAAGCAGGGAAAACCGGTGCTAAGCGATAAGCTTAGAGAAGAAGCTGGCCGCTCTATCCATTATACCCGGCAGATGGTAGAAAGCGGAAAATATGATGTAGTTATACTGGATGAGATAAATAATATGGTTGACTACGGATTGATAAGCCCGGAAACGGTAGCCGAGATAATAGAGGAAAAACCCCGGGATGTAGTCCTGGTGCTTACCGGAAGAAATGCCCACCCCCGGATAGTAGAACTGGCGGATACGGTTACCGATATGAAACAGGTAAAACATGCATTTGAGAATGGGATAAAGGCAATTAAGGGAATAGAATACTAACAGAAAGGAACAGATATGGAATGCAGAAAAGAAGAAAACATGGATATTTGCAATTGTACCTATGAACCCTGTCCCCGCAAGGGCATTTGTTGCCAGTGTATAGAATACCACCGGAATATGGGTGAACTGCCGGCCTGTTATTTTGACCAAAAGGCAGAAAAAACCTATAACCGTTCCATAGAACATTTTGTAAAATTAAACAGTTAGGTCATGCAGGCCAAAGCATTAGAGATAAACAAGTTATCGGTAACCCTGGGCAATAAAAGGGTGCTGGAGGATATAACCTTTTCTATTGACCAGGGGGACTTTCTTATAATTATTGGACCCAATGGGTCGGGCAAGACCACCCTTATAAAGGCAGTGATGAATCTGGTACCCCATTCAGGCCAGATAAAGATTTTTGGCAAACCTGCCTCTAATATTAACAGCTACCGGGGAATAGTGGGTTATGTTCCCCAGAAGTTTGAATTTGACCGGACTTTTCCCATTACTGTAAAAGAAGTTCTAGCCATGGCCGTAGACTCAAAGAACAGGAGCTCCGGGCAGATCGAGGAAAGAGTCAGCTGGGCTCTGGAGCAGGTGGGAATGTCCGGATATGCACAGTCTAAACTGGGCAACCTTTCCGGGGGCCAGATACAGAGAGTGCTGATTGGCAGGGCTATTGCCAACCAGCCCCGTATCATATTTTTCGATGAACCTCTGGCGGGAGTGGATGTTAAGGGAGAAAAGAGTTTCTACCAGCTTATAAACCAGCTTAAGGAAAACCAGAATCTAACCGTAGCTTTAATCTCCCACGATGTTACTGTAGTTAACCTGTATGCGGACAAGGTAGCTGCCCTGAATCGCATACTGGTAGGCTTCGGAAAGCCTGGCGATGTTCTGGTGCCTTTGAATATGGAAAAAACCTATGGAAAGGGCTTTGGGATTTTCAGGCACCGGGAATGCCTGGAAAAGCCACAGGAAGAATTAACCCAGGAAGACATAGACAGGTGCAAACTTTTCGAGGAGTAATATGGCGGATTTTTTAACTTATCCTTTCTTGCAGAGGGCTCTTATATCCGGCCTCATAATAGGTATAGCCTGTTCACTTATAGGGGTGTTTGTGGTATTGCAGAAAATGTCTTTTTTTGCCAATGCCATAGCTCATTCCTCCCTGGCAGGGATTGCCCTGGGGTTTCTGCTGGGCATAAACCCCATAGTAAGTGCAGTAATATTTGGAATTATCATTGCTGTCCTGGTAGCTTATATTAAGAACCGGAGCACTCTTTCAGTAGACACCATAATAGGCATATTCCTGCCTACCTCCATGGCTATAGGGGTGCTGATTATTGGCTTTACTAAGGGTTACAAGCCTGACCTGCTCAGCTACCTCTTCGGCAATCTTCTGGCAGTAGACACCTTCTATATGTACCTGTCTCTGGGGCTGGGCCTGGCGGTAATAATAATTCTGGCTATATTTTTCAAGCCCTATATATTTATTACCTTCGACCGGCAGCTGGCGGCTCTGCAGGGAGTAAGGGTGGCTGTATATGATTACCTGTTTATAATCATGGTTGCTGCCACTGTAATTATAAGCACCAAGGTATTGGGCATAATACTGGTAAGCGCCCTGATAGTAATACCGGCAGCATCTTCTAAAAACATCAGCTCCAATTTTACCCAGATGGTAATTTTTTCGGTGTTGTTTGGTTTTGTATCCAGCCTGTCCGGCCTGTTGCTTTCTTATGTATTTAACCTTGCTTCCGGGGCTACGATTATTATGGTAAGTGCTGCTATTTTCTTTATAACTCTACCCATAAAAAGGGCGGTAAGAGCAAATTGAGTCTGTTTCAATATAAGTTTGATACTAAAATAGGCCTGCTTTATTATGCCTGGGACAGTAATACGCTTTTGTATCTGGGAAATGATAAACAGAGATTTGAACATTTCAAGCAGAAGGCGGGCCTGGGTTTTAAACAAAGAAGGTTTGAGCACCTGGAACAGGAAGTAGACAGTTACCTAAACGGCCATCTTGAGCAGTTTACCATAAATACCCGCCTTATATACGGCACCCGGTTTTTCTGCAAAGTATTGAATACCTTGAAAAAAGTAGGCTATGGCCAGGCGGTAAGCTATCGCCGGCTGGCCGAAATGTCCGGCAGGCCTAAAGCCTGGCGGGCAGTGGGGTCCATTATGGGAAAGAACCCCATGATGATTGTAATACCCTGTCACCGGGTCATAAAAAGCGACGGAAGACCAGGTAATTACAGCGCAGGGATTCCCATAAAACATTTCTTACTGAAACTTGAGTCAAAATCGCCAGCCTAATCCAGGAATATCCTTTTGGCTGTTTTCAGGGCACCCGGCGCCAGGTCATAGGCAGAGCTGGCCTCGCAGTGTACGGCATAGCCGCATAAGCGGCAGTAGTACACTTCCAACCGGTGCTTTAAGTAGCAGCCAAAATGTATGGAACCATCCGGTTCAACGCTGGCTATCAAAAAGTCATGGCATCTCCAGCTGTTATCTTTCATCTTCTGCAGGCAGGTATGTGAATCCAGTATGCTGCAGCCCTTCCTTTTTAGAGCTATAAGTGTATCCATTGCAGACATCCTTTGTTCGGCGGTCAGCTGCAGCTCTTCTATACCGGGAAAAGGGTAAAAAAACTGGATGGTGATGCCATAAACCTTATCCTGCAGATATTCAATTAGTGGCTTAATCTGTTTGTGGTTTAAGCTGGATATGGTTATATTGGCAATAATTTTTTTATGCCTGTATGTTCTGATGTTTTCCATTATAAGGTCAAAACTTTTACCACGTATAGACTCATGGACATCTTTTAGACCGTCTATGGATATAAAGTAGATATCAGGGTCAGCCTTTCCCAGGTCCAGGGTACCGTTTGTGGTTATGCCCACTGAAAAAAATAATTTTTTGGCTTTTTCTACCATCTGACCAATAGCCGGATAAAGCAGGGGCTCTCCGCCCTCAAAGATAACCAGCCTTATGCCTTTAAGAAAGAGTTTCTGCAATAGGTCCTCTGCTTTATCCGGTTCCATGGCAGCCGGACGGGGATTACTCCAGAAAGGGCAGTGCAGGCATTTTAAATTGCACCGGTAGGTTATCTTGAAACTGCACAGAAGCGGTGTCCGGTATTTTGCGGATATTTTTGCTTTGAAGGCATAATTGGCCAGGTAAAAGATTTTTTTAATATTTTGGGAAATCATTTTCCATTTATTTACTGCTTTGGCAAATAATGAATTGATAATATCATGGCCAGGCTTTAAAATATAGTTGTTGTAAGTAAAAAAGGAGCAAATTTGGGTTTTTTAGACAGCCTCAAAAAAATGTTTTCACCACCATCTTCCTCCAATTTTATAGATTTTAAGGTAAAGTGCGGCCGGTGCGGGGAAGAGATTGAAGTAAAGACAAGAAAAACCAGTGACATTGCACGGATATACGAAGGCGAGGGACCACTGGGATCAGCCTTCTACCTCAGGAAAGAAGTGCTGGGCAATAAATGTAATAACCTTATATATGTCAGCATGTATTTTGGGCCATCCTACGAACTGCTGTCCAAAGATATATCGGGAGGAAACTTTCTGGATTAATTTAGATTATAACCATATTTTATGTTAGAATTTTGAAGTTATTTGATATTTAAACCTACAGAGATGAAGAAAAGAGAAAATCTATCTGTTTTAATCCTTGCTGCAGGCAAGGGCAAGCGAATGAAATCCTCAAAACCCAAGGTTCTGCATCAAATATTTGGAAGGCCCATGCTCTATTATATACTAAAGAGTGCCTACGGCCTGAATCCCGGAAATGTAGTGGTGGTAGTGGGTCATAGAAAGGATATGGTAAAGCAGTATCTGCATCAAAATTTCCCCCAAGCAATTTCAGCAGACCAGGACCAGCAACTGGGAACAGCTCATGCAGTCAGATCAGTGGCCAAGCTTAAGGATAGAATGGGTAAAAGAGTGGTAGTGTTGAGCGGGGATTGTCCCCTGATAGAATCAAAGACCTTAAAGCTTCTGGTACAGAAGATGGATAAAACCGGCAGCAGCGCTGCCATTTTAAGCACAATACTGCCTGACCCCACAGGATATGGCAGGATAATAAAAGACAGCCGGGGCAAGGTGCTAAAAGTAGTGGAACAAAAGGATGCAGCCGCCCGGCAGAAGATGATTAAAGAGATAAACACCTCTATTTACAGTTTTAACCGGGATAAGCTTTTTTTACATGTAGAAAACATAGATTCGGACAACTCACAGAATGAATACTACCTGACTGATGTGGTGGAAAAGCTGGTAGAGGCCGGGGATAGAGTTACCAGCCTAAAACTAAAAGACTTTATCCAGGTCATGGGAGTAAATGACCGCAACCAGCTGGCAGAAGTAGAAAAGATATTAAAGCAGAAAATAAACCAGAAATTCATGGAACAGGGGGTAAGCATAAAGGATCCGGAAAATACCCATATACAGGATACTGTAGAGATAGAGAAAGATACAACCATAGAGCCTTACTGCTTTATTACTGGCACCACTACCATAGGGACCGGCTGCAGGATAGGCCCTTTTTGCCAGATTAATGATGCTGCTGTTGGCCGGGATACCATTATAAATAACTCGGTAGTAAACGGCTCCCGGATTGGAGAAAATAACCGTATTGGGCCTTACAGCTGCCTGGGCCCGGAAACGGAGACCAAAAAAGGCCAATGTATAGGCAATTATTTAAATAAGGGCTGATTTAAATAAAATGATAAGGCTAAGCAGTGTTGCAGAAATTAATTATAAGCGCAGCCATAAATAAAAAACAAAGATAAAAAACTTAGTTATAGAGGGAGATGCTAAATGAGAGATTATCCTACCAACCGCAGAATGATGATTTTTTCAGGGTCATCCAATATCAGACTGTCGGAACACATAGCCCAGGAGCTGGGGGTAACCCTGGGCAAGGTTGACCGGAAGAAGTTTAAGAATGGGGAGATATATGTAAAATTTGAAGAAAGTGTACGGGGTGCCGATGTATTTCTGGTCCAGACCTGCAGCGAGCCGGTTAACGACTATATTATGGAACTCCTTATAATGGTCGATGCCCTCAAGAGAGCATCGGCAGGTATGATTAATGCGGTTATTCCTCATTATGGCTATGCCAGGCAGGATAAAAAAGCGGAGGGCAGGGAGCCTATTACCGCAAAATTGTTTGCAGATATACTGGAGGTTGCGGGCATAGACCGGTTAATTGTAATGGATCTGCATACTGCAACCATCCAGGGTTTCTTTGATGTTCCCGTAGACCATATTACTGCTATACCCATAATTGCCAAGTATTTCAAGAAATTAGGTATAAAAAACGGGGTAGTGGTAAGCCCTGATGTGGGAGGAGTTAAAAGAGCCAGTATACTGGCCAATCAGCTGCATTATCCCCTGGCCATATTTGACAAAAGAAGGCCTTCCCAGAATGTAGCCAAGATTGAACACCTGGTGGGAGAGGTGGAAGGCAAAGATGCCATCCTTTTTGATGACATGATTGATACCGGAGGGACCCTGGTAGAGGCTATAGAGATGCTGGCAGACAGTGGGGTTAACCGGGTGTTTGCTGCTGCCACCCATCCCATATTTTCCGATGATGCCATACACCTGCTGCAGAATTCGAGTGCTTCCCAGATAGTAGTGGCAGATACTCTGCCCATAAACAAGCCTTATGACAAAAATAGGATAAAAGTGGTTTCCGTTGCTTCACTGCTTGCAAAAACCATAAAAAAAGTTTATCATTGCAAGTCTGTAAGTGAGTTGTTTAAGGGAGAAAATCTGGTTTAATTAAATTTTAAAGGTAGGTGTAATAAATGGAAAGTTTAAGTTTGACTGTTGATAAGAGAGAAGATAAAGAGCTTGGAAATAATGCATCAAGAAGGTTAAGGAGGGAAAATTACATCCCCGGGGTACTCTATGGCCTGGCCAAAGAACCTATAACCTTAAAGATTGATGCCCAACAATTTTCTCAGATCATAAAGGGAAAAGGTACAGCCAATCTCATCTTTAATCTTTCAGTTAATGGTTCCAAAAAGAAGGAATCTGTAATCCTGAAGGATATACAAAAACATCCCATAACCAGGAACTTTTTGCATCTGGACTTCTTGAGGATTGAGATGGCCAGGGAAGTGGAAGCCCAGGTTCCTATACATATTCTAAACGACGATATCGCTATTGGAGTGAAAGAAGAAGGCGGAGTTATGCAGCATAGCTTAAGGGAGCTGCATATAGCCTGTTTGCCCAAGGATATCCCGGAAAGTATTGATTATGATATAAGGGAGTTGGCAATTGGAGACTCGGTTAAAGTTTCAGACCTGGAGGTTGGCGAGAACATAAGGGTTATAAGTGATCTTAATGAAGTCATAGTATCCATAATTCATCCTTCACAGCTGATTGAAGAAGAGGTTGAAGAAGAGGTCGAAGAAGAACCTGAACTGATAGGCAGAGAAGGCGAAGAAGAGGAAGCTGAAGAAGCTGATGCTAAAGCTGAAGAAACTCCTGAACAAGAATAAATAATCAACCATGATTTTAATTATCGGGCTGGGCAATCCCGGAGTTCAGTATAACCGTACCAGGCATAATATTGGGTTTATGGCCGTTGCCAGGTTTGCTGAAGGACGGAAAGTCAGCAGTTATAGCAAATTTAATGCTGATATGCTTAAGCTAAACTGCTGCCAGCAGGAGATACTTCTGGCCAAGCCCCTAACCTATATGAACCGGAGCGGAAGCTCGGTATCTGCTATACTAAATCATTATGGACCTGAGATTAGCCAGATGCTGGTAATACAAGATGATCTGGATATAGAATTTGGGAAAATCAGGTTCAAATCCGGCGGAAGCACAGCTGGACATAAAGGTCTGGAATCAATTGTGGCTTCTACCGGGAGCAAGGAATTCCACCGTTTAAGGATAGGTATAGGCAGGCCGCCCGGAACCAGGGACCCTGCAGATTATGTGTTACAGCCCTTCGGGAAGAAAGAAGCCCGGGAGCTTGTTTTTGTGCTGCAGGATACAGTGGAAGCCATTGAGGCCTATATTGAACATGGTCTGAATTATGTTATGAATAAATATAATTAGGTTAAACTCTGTTGCAGTCACTTTTAAAACTTTCCATTAAAAAATGTTGCTTGATCTATTTTGTGCCCAGGACGAATTTAAAAAAATCTCAAGCCTTCTGGAAGAAAAAAAAGAAAGCCTGAGTATAGGTACCGCAGAAGACCTGTGGGCTTATATGATTGCTTTCTTTGCTGAAAATTCTAAAGGCCCTACCCTGGCCATAACCTCTACCTGGGACAGGGCCCAGGAATTGGTAACCGAAGTGGCCAGCCTTTCTAAAAAACAGGTTTTAAGTTACCCCAGTCCTCCCATGTCTATATATTACCGGGACAAAGTGGTAGATATGCAGAAGATAACATCCAGGCTTAAAGTCATAAAGACTGCCGGCAGCAGGCAATCCTTTGTAGTTGTAGCCAGCATAAATTCCTGCCTTAATTTAATGGACCACCAGCTTTTAAAAAATCTTGATCCCGTAACCTTGAAACAGGGAGGCCAGTACGAAAGGGATACTCTGGTGGCAAGGCTGGTTGAGTCCGGCTATGAACGGGTAAACATGGTCTATGACCGGGGGGAGTTCAGTATCAGAGGTTCGGTAGTTGATGTTTTCGATATAACTGGTGATTTAATGTTAAGACTTGATTTCTTTGGAGATGACCTGCAGCATATTTATGCAGTTAACCCGGTAACCGGGAAGAAGGAGTCCAGCGAAAAACAGGCAGAAATCTTTCCCAATATAAACCCCTGGAAACTTAAAAAAGGCCATAACAGTTTATCCCTGCAGCAATACCTGAGCAAAACCCTGGGCAGCCTGACTACAGTTATCTGTGATCCCCTGGAAGTAGAAGTAAAAATGTCCAGCGACAGGGATGTACTGGCCAAGATACTTTTAGAAGATATGGATAAAACCATATTGGAAAGCATGGATTGCCTTGATAATTACCTGCTGCCAAAAGAGGAAATATTTAAGCATGCTTCAACCAGGGTTCTTTTAAACCCGACAAACTCAAGTGCCCGGAGGGACATAAATTTAAATATCCAGCCCCAGAAGAGAAGTTTTGCCCGGCCTGAAAATTTTCTTTCTAATATAAGGAAGGATTTTAAGGCGGGTAGAAAGGTATATATTTCTGTCTCTAATTCCAAAAGAAGGGATAAAATAAAACAGATAATCACTGAAGACGGCTTATCCTTTAAACAGCAGGGAGAAGATAGGCACAGGGTGGCCAATATACTGGACAAAAATCTTCTTCATGGGTTCAGGTCAGGCCAGGCTTCTGTATACGGAGAGCTTGATGTTTATCAGAAACCGGAAAGCAGCCTGCAGGATGAAGCTCTTCTATCTCTCAGGGAGATTGAAGGTTTTAAGCCGGGACAGTATCTGGTACATAAAACCCATGGCATAGGCCGCTATGTTGATATAGTGTCCCGGCAGTCGGGCGGATACAAAAAGGACTATTTTTTAATAGAGTATGCCAATAATGACCGGCTGTATGTGCCTACCTGGCAAGCAGATAGAATTACTAAATATATCGGCAAGGAAAATCCGCGAATTACCACCCTGAATTCAAAGCAGTGGGATCGGATGAAGACAAGGGTCAGGAACTCAGTTAAAAAACTTGCTTTTGACCTTTCCAGGCTTTATGCCCACAGGGAAGCCATGGAAGGGTTTTCCTTTACTGTAGATACTCCCTGGCAGAGGGAAATATCGGACCTGTTTCCATTTACCGAAACCATAGACCAGGTTAAGGCTATCCAGAAGGTTAACCAGGCCATGGCCAGTTCCCGGCCTATGGACATGCTGGTATGCGGCGATGTGGGGTTTGGAAAAACAGAGGTGGCTATACGGGCTGCTTTTGCTGCCATAGAATCTGGCAAACAGGTAATGATGCTGGTACCTACCACCATACTTGCAGACCAGCACTACCATAATTTCAGCCAGAGGTACCAGGATTATCCGGTAAAACTGGAGGTATTGAGCAGGTTCAGGAAAAGAAGCAGCCAGAAAGAGATAATTAAAAGTTTTAACCAGGGTCAGGCGGATATGATAATAGGCACCCACAGGATACTGCAGAAAGATATAAATCCTAAAAACCTGGGCCTTATCATAGTGGACGAAGAGCAGAGGTTTGGGGTAGGGAGCAAGGAAAAAATAAAGTTGCTTAAAAAGAATGCGGATGTGCTTACCCTCACCGCCACCCCCATTCCCAGAACCCTGTATATGGCCTTAACTGGAATAAGGGATATGGCTACCATAAACACCCATCCTGAAGGCAGGAACCCTATAGAGACTTTTGTGGGCCAGAAGGATGACCAGATTATAAGGCAGGCTATAGACCGGGAGATAAAGAGGGGAGGCCAGATTTATTATGTATTTAATAATATAAAAGGCATACAGAACAGGTTGTCATACCTTAAAGATCTGGTCTCGGAGGCAAGGATTGCCCTGGCCCATGGCCAGATGAAGGGAACTAAAATTGAGCAGATAATGTCAGATTTTATAGATAAAAAATATGATGTTCTGCTTACCACCACTATCATTGAATCGGGTATGGATATCAGCAATGTAAACACGCTTATAGTAGAAAATGCGCACAGTTTTGGCCTATCCCAGCTGCACCAGTTAAGAGGCAGGGTGGGCAGGTCCACGGAGAGAGCCTATGCCTATTTCTTCTACCCCCGGCTGCAGAGCCTGAGCCTGACTTCTCTGCGGAGGCTAAAAGCCCTGGCAGAGTATACTGATTTAGGCTCCGGTTACAGCATAGCCTTGAGGGATATGGAAATAAGGGGAGCCGGGGAACTGCTGGGCCCCCGTCAGAGCGGCCATATGGACAGCGTGGGGTTTGAGATGTATTGCCAGATTATAAAAGAAGAAGTAGCCAGGCTTAAAGGCCAGCCGGTAAAACGGGATATGAATATACAGATAGAAATACCGGTAAGTGCATATATACCCAAGAGTTTTATACCTAAAGAAAAGGATAGGTTAAATATCTACCGCAGCCTGGGCCAGGCAGAGAGCATAGATAAAATAGGGGAAGTATCGGAGTTTATAGGCGAAAGATATGGAAGATTTCCCCAGACAGTGGTAAACCTTATAAACCTGGCCAAAATAAAGAACCTGATGCAGAAAGCCGAAATCGGCAGTATGGTTTACAGAAACAGGGCCCTGATATTTAAGAAGGTGGATCTGTATTTAACCGATGAGCAGCTAAAAGAAGTGGATGCCAATCTCTTCTACAGGGCAAGGGGCCAGCAGCTGGTGCTAAAGGTAATTGAAAACAATATTAATTTGGGTTTAGTTTATAATATTCTAAATGTTATAATAAGCAACATTGACTGGAGAAAGGAAAAGAGGTTAGAAAGTGAAAAAAATTAGTTTTATTATTGCATTATTATTAATATTTATCTTGGTGCTAACCATAAGCGGTTGCTCCAAAGCAGCAGCAGTAGTAAATGGAGAAAAGATAAGCGACAGTGATATTGACGCCTATTTTAATTTTTTTAAAAGCCAGGATACTGAAGGGGCTCTGGAGCAGGATCAGGCAACCATAGATAATGTGCAGAGCAACATACTGGATTCGCTAATTGTAATTAAGCTGCTCAAGCAGTACGCCCAGGAAGAAGGTATCAGTGTCAGCCAGGAGGAGCTGGATACCCGATACCAGGAGATAATAGAAACCTACGGCTCCCGTGAAGAATTTGAACAGGCCCTGGAATCCATGAGCGTAGATGAGGAATTTTTGAGAAATGAGCTGGAAAACCAGATCTTAAGGACCAAGATATTTGATATGGTAACTGCAGGTATAGAGGTTTCTGAAGAAGAAGCCGCAGACTTTTATGAACAAAACAAGCAGGATCTGTTTTTAGTGCCTGAAAAAGTAGAGGTAAGTCATATACTGGCCAGGTTTGAGCTTGAAGAGGGGCAGACAGAGATAACCGAACAGGAAAAACAGTCGGCGATGGATAAGATAGAATTTGTGCAGCAGGAACTGGAAGAGGGCAGATCATTTGAAGAAGTGGCCCTAGAATATTCTGATGATACCGCTTCAGCTGAAAACGGGGGAGGGCTGGGCTATATTTCCCGTGGCGAAATGGCAGAGGAATTTGAGAATATAGCTTTTGCTTTGCAGGTAGGCGAGGTCAGCGATATCGTAGAAACTGTCTACGGTTACCATATACTTAAGGTAACCGATAAGCAGGATGAATATATAAAGGAATATGATGAGGTCAGGGAGACAGTTATAACTTACATGGAAAGTGAAAACAAGAATGCAGCCTGGTCTGATTTTGTATATGGTTTAATAGACGGGGCAGAGATTGAATACAATACCGAGATAAAAAGTCAGCTTACTCCGGAAGAAGAAATTGAGGAAGGCCAGGAGTAGTGGATTACGATATAAAAGAAATTGACCGTATGGACCAGAGCGAAAAACTGTTCAGCATACTTCTATCGGTAATGGCAAAACTGAGATCAAATCAGGGATGTGTCTGGGACCGGGAGCAGAACCACGCCAGCCTTAAGAAAAATCTTATTGAAGAAACCTATGAGGCGGTAGAGTCCATTGAGAAAAATGACCTTTCTTCATTAAGGGAAGAGCTGGGTGATTTATTGCTGCAGGTGGTTTTCCACAGTCAGATAGGTAAAGAAAATGGAACTTTTGATATTAATGGCGTCCTGAAAGAGATTATAAAAAAACTGATCAGGCGGCATCCTCATGTATTCAGCAATCAGAAAGTAGATAATTCTACCCAGGTACTTGAAAACTGGGAGGCTATAAAAAAGAAGGAAAGAAAACAAAAAAACCGGACCAGGGATTCCGTTTTTGCAGGCATTCCGCGAATTCTTCCTGCGCTGCATTTTGCCCATGAAATTCAGAAACGGGCCGCAAGGTTAGGATTTGACTGGGACCGGCAGGATGAAGTTATGGATAAGATTAAAGAAGAGATGGATGAACTTGAACAGGAACTGGACCAAGAAGACCTGCAGAAAGCAGGACAGGAGATAGGCGATCTCCTGTTTTCAGTGGTTAATTTGAGCAGGAAACTGGATATTGATTGTGAGTACAGCTTAAAAGGCAGCTCCCGGAAGTTTATTAAAAGGTTTGATTATATGGAGAAATATGCCTTAGAACATAATATTGATTTTAAGTCACTCCCCCTAAAGGAGAAGGATAAGTTATGGGAAAAAGCCAAAAAAGCAATTTAATACGAAGGGCGAAGGTAATTGCTACCATAGGCCCTGCCTGCAATGACTACCACGGCCTGAAAACCATGATTGAAAACGGAATGGATATTGCCAGGATAAATACCTCTCATGCCGGTGAAAAAGAAGTTACTGAAGTTGTGGGACATATCAGAGATATTTCAAAGGAGCTAAATTCCAATACTGCTATATTGCTGGACCTGCAGGGTCCCAAGATAAGGATAGGGGAGCTCAAGCAGGACCTGGTAATAAAAAATGGAGATTATTTAAACTTTACCCCCAAAGAAACAGAGGGTACCTATGATGCTGACAAGGGCATGGTGCTAAGTGTAAGCTATCCCAATTTGATAAAAGATTTGCACAAAGGCAATACCATCTTTATTGATGACGGGCTTATTGAGTGCCGGGTAGTGGAGATAAGCAGCCGGGACTCTATGGCCAGATGCGAGGTAATAAGGGGTGGTGTAGTCAGGTCACATAAAGGTATAAACCTACCGGGAATCAGATTAAGTATAGAATCGGTTACGGAGAAAGATATGTATTTTCTGGATCTGGGAGTAGACCTGGGAGTTGATTTTATCGCCCAGTCCTTTGTAAGGGAAGCAGGGGATGTTAAAAAGATACAGCAGGCAATCAAGAAAAAAAATGGGCATCAGATGGTAGTAGCAAAGATTGAAAAACATGAAGCTACAACTAATTTTGATGAAATCCTGGAGCAGGCTGATGCCATCATGATTGCCAGGGGGGATTTGGGTATAGAGATCGATGAGGAAGATGTACCCATCTTTCAGAAAAATATAATAAAGGATACCAATCAAGCAGGAAAGCCGGTAATCACTGCAACCCAGATGCTGGATTCCATGATAAGGAACCCCAGGCCGACCCGGGCCGAGGTAAGTGATGTGGCCAATGCCATACTGGATGGTTCCGACGCCATAATGCTTTCAGGAGAGACTGCTGTGGGTAAATACCCGGTGGAGTCATTGCAGATGATGATTAAGATAATTAACAAAACTGAAAAAGAGTTAATGGCTGACCAGCTGCTGTCTGTCCGGGACAATGATAAGAAGGATACCATAACCCAGGCTATCAGCTCTGCTTCCTGTGAAATTGCTGCCAGGCTGAATGCCAAAACCATAATATCTTCTACCCAGTCCGGGCATACTGCCAGGCAGGTGGCAAAGAACCGGCCCCACAGCCTTATAATAGGGGCCAGTCCCCATGATTATGTAGTACACCAGTTAATGGTAAGCTGGGGAGTCATACCGGTTAAGACCAAGTTTGTAGGCAATATAAGTGAAATAATAAATGAAGCTATTGAAGCAGCAAGAAAAGAGGGTTATGTGCAATCCAAAGATACAGTGGTTATAACTGCAGGTATTCTGGTAAACAAGCCGGGAAGCACCAATTTTATAAATGTGAAAAAAATAGACTAGTCTTCGGTAAACCTTAATTTCTTTAATTTCTTGTTGTCCCCAATTACGGTAATTTCATCATTTGCTTGAAACTTGTAATCAACCGGTGGTGGAGACTGGATATTCTCCTCACCGGTTTTTACGCTAATTATGGTTACCCCGTATTTGTGCCTTAAGTTTAGCTCGATTAAATCTTTACCTATAATCATAGATGGAACTTTCATCTCAATTATGCTTATGTCCGGGCTTACCTCTAAAAAGTCAATGATATTGGAGCTGGTCAGGCTCCTGGCTACTCTTTCTCCCATATCTTTTTCAGGGTATACGATCTTGTCTGCCCCCACTTTGTAAAGCACTCTGCCCTGGGTTTTGGTACCGGCTTTGGCGATTATTTTTTTGGCTCCTTTTTCTTTGAGAAGCAGGGTTACCAGTATGGAGTTTTGTATATACTTTTCTCCAATACAAACAATGCAGGCTTCAAAATCGGGAACTCCAATAGAGCTTAAGATATCAACATCGGTAGCGTCACATTTCATGACATCCGATATCTCTTCAGATACCCTCTGTATGCGGTCTTCAGACTGGTCTATACCTACTACGCTATAGCCTCCCTGGGTAAGGGTACGGGCCACGCTGGCTCCAAATCTGCCTAATCCTATAACTAAAAATTGTTTTTTCATAAACTAACCGATGGTAACAGTTTCTTCGGGGTAAACAATCTTGTCCCGGGTGCCCCGTATAGCAATAGCAACCGATAAAGTGCTGATTCCAATTCTACCAATAAACATACACAGTATCAATATTATCTTACTGCCTACAGACAGAGAGAAAGTGATTCCGGTAGACAGCCCTACGGTGCCAAAAGCTGATATTACCTCAAAGATTGCTTCCACCAGAGTGCATTTTTCTAAAATGAGTATACCTATGGTAGAAAAGATTACCAGCACTATTACGGTAATGGTTATGGTCAGTGCCCTGCGTATAAGCTGATTGGGAATTCTTCTCTTAAAAAGGGTTACCTGCTCTCTTCCCCTCAGGGTAGACAGGCTGCCTGCGGTTACCACCGCGAAGGTGGTGGTTTTAATGCCGCCTCCTGTACTTCCGGGAGAAGCCCCTATAAACATCAGTATTATGATAAAGAACAGGGTAGCCGGATTTAGTTTGGCCATGCTTATGGTATTAAATCCTGCAGTCCTGGGGGTTACCGACTGGAAAATACTGGCCAGTATTTTGGTTAACATGTTCTGGCCTCCAATGGAATCAGGATTCCTGAATTCAAGCAAGAAGAACATAATAGCCCCAAAGGCTAACAGTGACCCTGAAACTATCAAGACTAGCTTGGCATGCAGGGATAGCTGGCGGGTTCTTCGGTAGGTGATAATTTCAGATATAACCGGAAACCCCAAACCACCTATGATTATAAGGCCTACCACAACTAGGTTGATGGGTATATCACCTGCAAAACCTTCCAGGCTGTTGGAATAAAGTGAAAAACCGGCATTATTGAAGGCGCTGATGGAGTGGAAACCACTGAAAGTCAAAGCGCTTTTTATGGGATAGGAGTACTTGAAATACAGCACTGAAGACATCAGAAGAAAACCAATAAATTCAAAAGCAAAGGTAACCGATGCTATAAGCATAAAGAACTTATAAGTACTAAAAGATTGCTGCCGTCCAAAACTGCTGGTAAGGTAAAATTTGTCTCTTATGCTTATTTTTCTTCCCAGTATCAAGCCAAATATGGATCCAACGGTCATTATGCCCAGGCCTCCCAGCTGGATCAATATAAGGATAACAGTTTTCCCCAGGTCGGTAAAATAAGTGGGGGTATCCTGCACTATCAGTCCGGTAACACATATGGCTGAAGTTGAAGTAAACAGAGCGTCTATGTAGCTTATTTGCCCGCTGGCAGTCATCTGGGGTACCAAAAGCACCAGGGACCCGATAAATATTGCTACCAGAAATGCCAATAGAACCTGTTTTGCAATCTGATTTTGCGTTTTAGAAGAAAATAGGGGTAGTTCTTTCATTTTCTTATTGTACTTTATATTAAGAAGTTATTTTAGTAAATTAAGCATACAAATACAATAATATTTTTTTAAACCCCTTGAAGTAAATGGGGTCAGGTATTATTATAAAATAGAATATAAAAATAAGCATAGAAATAAATATAGTAATAATAGTAATAAAATTCTAGGTTTTTTACTTAATAATGAGTAGAAAAATTAAAGTCATAAGTACCCTTTCCAGGAAAGTAAAGTTAAATATACTGGCAATCATGTTCCTGGCTTTTGTGATTGTAACGGTTGTACTTTCCTTAAATCAGATATCCAAGCTTATAGAGGAGAGGGAAAAAATAGTAGAGCTTCAGGACAAGTTAAGCTGGATAAGAAATGAAAATATTGAAATGCTGGCCGAAGAAAAGACTCTTTACCAGGAACAGGGTATAGAGAATGAAGCCAGGACCCAGTTTAATATGACCAAGCAGGATGAACAAAACTATTTTGTAGTGGTAGAGCAGGAAGCTACTGAGAATGTAAACCAGGATCTGATGTATTCTAATTCCAACCTCTGGGGCAATATAAAAATATTCTACAATAATGAAATCAAAGAGTATTAACTCATGATTGCGGCTGCCATCGACGTAGGGACAAATTCAACCCGTATACTTATAGCGGAAACCGGTTCGGGTAAAATCAATACTATATACAGAACCATGGAAATAACCCGCATTGGAAAGAACCTGGATAAAACCAAAATGATCAGTAAGACTTCTGCGGCAAGAACAGTCAGGGTATTAAAGGAATATAAACAGTTCATGGAAGATTATGGGGTTCAGAATTACCGGGCGGTAGGAACCCGTGCTTTAAGGATGGCTAATAACAGACAGTGGTTCTTAGATTATGCTGCCAGTGAAGCATCCATAAATCTTGAAATCATATCCGGACAGCAGGAAGCTTTTCTAAGCTACAGCGGGGCTACGGCTGACCTGGACAAAACCAAAATTTTTAAAAATTATAACCATAATTCTAATGATTATTTAGTAATGGATATTGGCGGGGGAAGCACCGAGCTTGTTGTCGGCAGCGGCAGCGATCCTATTATGGATATCAGCATGGATATGGGTTGTGTGAGCCTTAAGGAAAAATTTGGTAATGATTACCGGCATATGGAAAACTATGTGCAGGAGTTTGTTGAAGAAAATCTTAAATCCTGGCCGGGCAGGGTTTTTAAGGCTGCTTTAGGACTGGCGGGAACCATTACCACTCTGGCTGGCATAGATATGGGATTAGAGGTATATGACCGGGAAAAAGTTCATCATCATATGCTTACCTATGACAGGATAGAGGATATAAATTCCAGACTACAGAAGATGAATTTAAGTCAGAGAAAGAAGCTTAAAGGTCTCCATCCTAAAAGGGCTGATATTATAGTGGCGGGAGCCTGTATCCTGGTAAGGATAATGGACTTTTTGGGTTTGGATTATGTGGTAGTTAGTGAGTCTGACATTTTGGATGGAATTATTTACAGTATTGTTGATTTCTGATAGAATATTCTAACTTAAATGCCCGAGTGGCGGAATTGGTAGACGCAACGGACTTAAAATCCGTTGAGGTTTTTCCTCGTGCCAGTTCGATTCTGGCCTCGGGCACCAACATATTTTATGGGCTCTCCACCAACAACGGGGGAACCCGTTCTCTAGCAGCATAACGCTCTCACTCTCAACCTGTAGTTTTCAAAGTTTCTAAACCCATATGCACGCCTGGATATCATCTCCGTTATTAATATATCAATTATGGTCCGAATCCTCCCCCCAGCAAGACACATCAATTTTATTTTTTTATATTTTAGTTTTAAGACTAATTTCCAATATTTCTTGAAATAAGTATAAAATTTTTATAATATTTTTAGTAATCTTGTATTTTTATCTTCCATACACATAAAAAAGGATAGTATGAAAAAATATAGTATGGGATTTTTACAACCAGAGGATATAAAGAAATTTAGAAGAGCAAAAGATGTGGATAATTTGATTAAAATCCTTCAAAATCCATCTAAAGACACAAATACAGAAAAAATAGATATAAAATCAACACTAGGAAAATTAAAAAGCGATAGCACTATCCGTAAGATCAATGCTGCCCAAGCACTTGGAGAATTAGGTGACAGAAAAGCGGTACCTTCACTAATAGTTGCTTTGGAGGATAAGAGTTGGTCAGTAAAAGAAAGTGCTGCCGAGGCGCTGGGAAAGATTGGGGATACCGGGGCAATAATGCCTCTGCTCGAAGTATCTAAAGATAAACATCATAAAGTAAAATTATCTGCCAAAAAGGCTTTACAAGATATTGGGATTGACAAAGCACCATATTTTTTAAAATACCTTTTGAAAAATGAAGATAAAACTATCAGGAAATGGGCAATAGATACAGTTTTAGAGACCAGAGATAAAAGAGCTACTAAACCACTTATCGATCTATTAAATGAAGAAAAGTACACCTATAAAATTGAAGTTATAAAAGCACTTGGAATCATTGGAGATAAAATAGCTACTGATCCCTTAATAAATATTGTAAAGGAATCCGAAAAACGTACTAAATTAGCTGCATTAGAAGCTCTTCATAATATAAATGATGAAAAGACAGTAGATATATTTATCGAATCTTTAGATGATAAAGATAAGGAAATCAGAATAGAAGCTTTAAAAGCTCTTGGAGACTTAAAAGATAAAAACACGGTTGAAAAAATAATTAAGATGACACTAGATGAAGACAAGGAAGTTAGAGCACAGGCAATTAGAGCTCTAGGGGAATTAAAAGATGATAAGGCTATCAAACCTTTGCTAGAAGCCTTAAGGGACAAAAGGGATAAATTTATAAGAAAAGCAGCTATAGAAGCACTTGGAAAGATTAAAGACAACAGGGCTCTTAAACCGATTATTAAAGCCTTAAAAGATAAAGATTATTTCATTAGGCAATCAGGAGTAGTAGCTCTTGGTAGGATTGGTGATCCTAGAGCTGTAAAGCCACTTATTAATCTGCTAAATGACAAGGAAAGACAAGTAAGGTTAAAGGCAGTCCAGGCTCTTGGTAGCATTGGGGATAGAAGGGCCATTGATTCTCTTTATTTGGCTTTACAAAATTATAGCATTGGTATAACTGAAGCCAGAATTGAAATAGTCAAAGCTTTAGGAAATATAAAAGAAAAGGAAACATTAGATATTTTACAAAAAATATTTGCTAAAAACATAAATAGTGGAAGCGGGGAATTCAAAAATGAAATTTTAGAATCCCTTCGAAAAGTTAGGATGGCTATAAATAAAAAATAATAACTATACCTATATTAAGAATTATGAGTAAAAAAATAATTATAATCTTCGTTACTTTAATAATTTTTTTTATTATTCTACCTTCCTGCGGTAAAGACCTACCAAAAGATGAAATAAATATAGATTCCTTGATTGAAGCTATTAAGTTAAATAATATGGAAAAAGTAGAAAGACTTATAAAATTGGGTATTGATGTCAATTCAGATTTAGGTGATGGCCTTACCCCATTAATGATGGCTTCAGCTAATGGGCAGAATGATATAGTACAAATATTGTTAGAAAATGGTGCAGATGCAAATGCAAAGGGGAAAGAAGGAGTTACTGCTCTTATGCTTGCTGCTATATATAATCGGACTTGTGTAGCTGATACACTTATAAATAATGGAGCCGATGTTAATGCTGTAAGGGATAATGGTAGTACTGCTCTGATGGCATCTTTAGCAATTTTTAAGTCAACCTATTTTGTAGAATTACTGCTATCTAATGGAGCGGATATTAATATAAAAGATGATATGGGTAAGACCGCTATAGATATCGCTTCCGATAGGGGAAATTCTGACATATTAAATATACTCAAAGCTGTAAAAGAGGGCTCTTACTCTCAAAACAAAGAAGAAAAGGCAATTGTTTGCATAAATTATCCACCTGAGGTTAAAAGAAATAGTGATAATCGGTGGGAATGGGAAATAATATTTGAGGAAACTGGTGGCAAGATCGGATATGCCCTTAATGGCGAGGGATATATAATGGATGCAGAAGGAGAAAAATGGGTTACTGAAGGTAAAACACAGATCAATAGAGGAAAAGTTACCATTGCTCCTGGCTCAAAAGCTTCAGACAGTTACTGGTTAAAAAGCGATAACCTTACTGACGGTAATGCCTATTTTTATTGGACTGGGGAAGATGAAAGAGGAAATCTGATAGAAATTTACGAATTGGTACATCTCAGGCCTTAAAGATTTTGGGTAAGAAGTTTTCTTCATAAAAAAATATAAGAATAAATTAATATCTGCACTTAAGCTTAAAAAATCAAATTCAAAATTTTATTTCAATTACACATATTTATTTATAAGAAACCAATTCTTTACGGACCCTGGCTTTTAATTCTACCGCTTCCTGCAGTTCTCTTTTTGGGTCATCTCCAGTATATTTTAAATTCATAGGTTCAAATTCCAGTATGGTTTTATATATCTCTTTTGAAGAGCCTAGCCCATCAACTATTTTTTTCTTTTTTGAAAAATCAGCCAGTATCAGTAACTGGTGGCTAAATTGCATAATTTCATAAAACCAGGAATCTTTGATTTTTAAATATTTTTTATAGATACCGAGAAGTTTTTCCATCTGTTTGAGATAGCCTTTTTTGGCCCTAACACTATTTGCATATTTGTCAGCTGCCTGCCTTGCTCTAATATATTGGGCTCTAAATTCTAAAGGATTAACCTCTAAAGCTTTATTTATATATTCATCAGTATCATAGATCATCCCCGAATATTTACCTGCTGCGTTCCATTTATCTACGCTTCCTTCTTCTTTAATGGTTTTCGAAGTCTGGTAGCAGCATTCAGCATATTTAGAAAAAACTAGAGATTTTGTTTTTTTATCTATTGAGCCAGATTTATCTATGCTGGACACTTCATTTTTCATCATTATAAGACCAGCAGCCATACCTGATATCTCACCTTTCTTTTCATACTGCAGCCAGTAATGGTAATGATTAAAAAAAGTATTAGGCATATTTTAACCCCTCTAAAAAAATATTTAGTATTAAAACAAAGAACTTTATATTAAAGTATAACATAAATTTTATATATTATGTGGTAATATATAGTACTTTATGAGTTATTAGAGTAATCTTTATAAAAATTTATTATGTTTTTTTGAAAAATTTTATAGGTTAGTTAGCATTCGTAAAATTAATTTTAATATGGTAAGAAATTACTATTTAAACTTACTAATTTGGTTCTAGCTCTATCCACAGTCCCCAGCCATATTTACAATTTTATGAATTCTCTCCAATTCCTCCAATATACAGTTCGACATTGCACTACTCAGGGGCACCATCATAATACATTAATTATGGTTCGAATCCTCTCTCCCCAACTAAAAGGCTTTATAAAAAGTCAACATAGTCTCTATTCTAATTAATAAATAATCCAATAATGCAATCTATAATATACAAAATGTAATATATATTTGACATTGGTATTATTATATATTACTATTATAAAAAAATTAGGTGGAAAAAAATGAAAGAAATTATTATTAGAAATAAATTGAAATTAGCAAGGGTAGAAAAGGATTTAACCCAGGAGGAGCTAGCAGATTCTGTTGGAGTTACTAGACAAACTATAATGCTCATTGAAGCAGGAAAATATAATCCAACCTTAAAGCTTTGCTTATCTATCTCCCGGGTATTAAATAAGAGCCTTGATGAATTATTTTGGATAGGAGAAAAAGATGATAAAAAATAAGCTTTTTAAAACAGATGAAAGAATTCGAGCATTTTATAACCAAATCGGCAATATAGGATTTCACGTCTTAAGTCTTTTAATCTGGTTAAATTTAATTTATAGAATGGTAGTTCTTAACCAGAGAGGAAAAGAAGTTATTGATATTTTAGTAATTTTAATATTTGCTGGGTTTCTTTATATTTATATGTTTATTTATTTTATAAGAGAGGTTTCTATGAATAAGAGCAAAGAAAAAATTAGTGGTTTGTCAGTTATATCATTAATACTTGGAATTTTATCCCTGGTATTATACTGGGGTAGTGGTATTTTAGGAATTCCTGGACCACTTGATATAATAACTTTTTGGAGTAGTTGCGCTTTAGGTATAGTAGGTGTTATCTGTGGCGTTATCGACTTATTTAGAATTAAATCAAACAGATCTAGTATAAAAAGTAGAGGTTTTGATATCGCTGGTATCACTCTTGGGGCAGTTGGGGCTTTCTTAATAATTCTTATGGCACTTTATCTTAATTTTTGGTCTTCATCAACTTGATATTAACGACATGTTGGGGAAAAATCTTAATCTCAAGATATAATTATCTGAATTTGATTTATTCTGCTTATGTGCTTATAACTTATTGATAGCTAAATAAAGATATTTTTTTAAATCAGTCAATTCCTTCAAGATTTGGTTCGAAATTTCGCAACCCGGGGCAGCCATTAAGACACCTTTATCTTATATGCGTTGATAGAGTAAAAAGTAAAAAAAGTTGTTAACCAAAGTTTCGGAAAAATTATTTAAAACAGCTTAAATATTGCCCTTTTTTTGTACCTGCTCTACCCATGGGTTTCCAATCCTTTAAATGTTTTTTTATCCTTTCATAGCGCTTTTTCTCATAGCAGCCCAGGGGCATTATTATTTTATGCTTGCATCTATTACCATCTCTGTAGTTGTGCAGTATCTGAATATATTTATACTTTCCAGAGGAGTTTATTCTTAAGAACATGGTTGTTGTTTAAACCATTATATAGGGGGAAAAAGAGTTAATAATATAATAAGACCCCATGTGATTTATGAGGTCTTATTTATAAAATATGCGATTAAAATTCTACTTATGGTTTACCTATAGCAAATGTCTGCAATAGTTCGTGCGCATACATATTATTTTTGATAAATTAATGCAGTCCCTTTTCCATTCGAGAAACTATTGTGTTTACTGCCATTTTGGCAATTGGCCCTTTAGCTATCTGTTTAGCCATTGAAAGCCTGTCAGTAATAATCCAGTGATTTTTTATTCTGTCTCCGCTAAACTCATAGGTGCATACAATGCCTACTTTAATTTTTATACCTTCATAGGTTGACTCATAAGTAGACTGATAAACTGCTTTATCTTCCTGAATTATGATTCCAACTCCATCATCAGTAAACTTCATATCTGTAAGAGTCTTTGACATCCAGGCAAGGTATCTTTTTATTTCATCTCTTCCTATAAATGTACCTTCAGCAGTAAACCATTTAGCATCATCGCTAAAAAAGGATAGTGCTCTGTCATTATCCTTTTTCTCTAAAGCATCAACAAAGTCTCGGATTGTATTTTCCGTTTCTTTTTCAGCCATTTTACTTACCTCCTTTTGTATGTTTTAAGTGGTCTTCACGAAACTCTGAAACCCTTTACTGGTGCGGGTTTCAAGCACTACCCATTTTTAACTTGCCCTCCACCTTCGGAAACCCAGTATTCATGCGGGTTTCAGAAGGCTAACTTTGGCCAAATTGGCCTATTTT
>JAIOXO010000007.1 GCA_022396035.1 Actinomycetes bacterium
GTTATGTGATAGGTAATGGGACAATTTTAAAGATGCTGGGATTTAACCTGGGTGCGGTAGCGGGGTTTAACCATAAAAACAAAAAGCAAAGGAAGTACCCGGTAGACCCCGATACCATAAGAAAGTTTTTTGCTGACAGTGACCCGGCCGATCTAACCAAATGGTTTAACTATGATTTTTCCTCCTGGGTAAGAGCTAAAGGTGCCTACAAAAGCGGTATTTTTGTAGAGGATGCAAGCTATATCATCCTTCCTGATAACAAAAACTACCAAATGGCCGAGCGTGTATGGCTGGATAAGGATAAACACCATACAAACAAAGACACCCCCGGAGCAAAAGCTACCCTGTGCTACAAGCTTACCACCCTGCTTAATACAGACAGGCAAGGCAGCTACTACCTGTATGCAGGAGCAAGGCTAGACCCCGGAAATGTCCATGGCCTAAATGAAGGATGCAAGCTGGTAGATGGGTTTACTAAAAGTGGGGGGCATATAGATACCCTGCTGATGGATCGGGGCTATATTGGCGGGTCCACCCTTACCCACTACAAAAAGGACCTAAAGATAAACTGGGTGATTCCCCTAAGAAAAGACATGGACGCCTACAGTGATGTGATGGGCCTTGCCCGGGCTAAAAACCTAGACTGGAAGTCCTACTGCCTGGAGCAGGACGGGCAGGGCTTTACTAAAAGAAAGGAAGAGGTGGCTTCCTTTTTTAACATCGGCTCCTGGGAAAACCTCTTCTGCCCCTTGCATGTTTCTATAAAAAGGGAGACCGATTACGAAAACGGAGAGGTTAACTACTTTGTGCTGGCCCATAGCAAAAGATACAAATACCCCAGCCAGGCATTTGACCTCTATAAGAGGAGGACCACTATAGAGGAGCGCCACCGCCAGCTTAAAGAGTTCTGGGATCTGGCCAGGTTCAGCTCTCCTGCCTTCTCCCTGGTAGTAACCCAGATACTTACTAAACTTGCCACCTATTCCCTTATGCAGCTCTATCTTGTGCGGGCCGATATGGCCAAGTTAGCAAGAAAAACAATTGCTACCATAAAGAAAAAGGAAAGGGCGGGAGAGTGTGTGGTAATCCTTTATAGCGGAACCCATTACGGGGTATTTGACTTAGAAGAGTATAGCTTTATTATCATGAACTTAAAAACTGATGCCAAAAAAAGGTTTTCCCGGAGAATAAAAACCTGGAATAAGAGCCCTCCCCAGGACTAAGATATGGGAAAAACTTATGCTTGCTTGGTCTATTTTTTCAATAATTTTTGTCAAGGTCCCTAGCGGATCCATCTCTTTTTTCGCCACTTTCTAAAGCTTCTCCTAAGATCTGCGAAAAATTTCTCTAAAATGTTTCCCTTTTGGCTGCCCTGTATCAGAAAAAGTGCCAACTGCTTGGTCTCTGGGCCCATCGCCAGCCTGTTAGTGTCTGAATTGCAGGAATCATACTAAATCCTGTTGATTATAATCAGGAATGATTGTATTATTTTACCTGGCCGGAGTGGCGGAATTGGCAGACGCGCTGGACTCAAAATCCAGTGGGCCGCGAGGTCCGTGTCGGTTCGACCCCGACCTTCGGCACCAACTATTTGGAAAGTATTGAAGTCAGATTATAGAGATTTTTATTTATCTCCCGTTTATGGCTGAACACATAATCAAGCTCTACCAGCTTTATATCCCTGCCCTGGTAGGCAACCATACAGTCACTTTTACCCTGTTCAACCGCTTCTACTGCCATCTGGCCAAACTGGGCTGCCAGTATCCGGTCCAATAGCGTGGGAGACCCGCCCCTCTGTATATGGCCCAATACCGATACCCTTACTTCATGCCCCACCAGCAGCTTGATGGAAGAAGCTATGTCATGGGCATTGCCTGCTCCTTCAGCCACCATTAGCAGGGTATGCCTCTTGGTCCTGCGGTGATGCTTAATCTCGTCAGATATTTTTACCAGATCGAAATCAACTTCAGGGATAAGTACATAATCGGCAGCACAGGCTACCCCGGCATTAATAGCAATCATGCCCGAGTTCCTCCCCATAACCTCTATAACAAATAGGCGGTCATGGGAAGATGCAGTATCCCTTATCTTGGATACCAGGTCAATTATAACATTCAGAGCGGTATCAAAACCTATACTGTAATCAGTTCCAGGGATATCATTATCTATAGTGGCCGGTATGCCCACTACCTGTACCTCCCTCTGGTGTAAGTCATGGGCACCCCTGAAGGTTCCATCCCCGCCAAGGACTATGAGCCCTTCAATGTCATTTTCTTTTAAATTGTTTATAGCCTCCTGCATCCCCTTTTCAGTTTTAAACTTCCTGGAACGGGCAGAATAAAGGAAAGTTCCTCCCCGGTCTATGATTCCACCCACTGAATTCCGGTCGAGCTGAATAAAATTATTATTAATTAACCCTTTAAAACCCTCGTAGAAACCAAACACTTCATGCCCTCTGTAAATGGCATACCTGGTAATTGCCCTTATGGCAGCATTCATGCCGCTGGCATCTCCTCCACTGGTTAAAAGAGCTATTCTTTTCTTAGCCAAAACTAGTACTACCTCCTTCTATCTTCTAACTGGTCATAAATATCCCGGGGACTGATACCCTTTTCCGCCATCAGCACCAGCATGTGGTAAACCAGATCAGATATTTCATAGACCACATCCTCTTTTTTCTGGTGCTTGGCTGCCAGAATAACCTCGATGCATTCTTCCCCTACTTTTTTTAGTATCTGATCCAGGCCTTTCTGATGCAGGGAATAAGTATAGGAATCCGGCTGCTTCTTATCTATCCTGTCGGTTATTACCCGGTACACCTGATCCACTACAGTTTCTGCAGATCCCTGCTTAAAATTAAGATTAACCTGATTGCTGTCTTCCAGCTTTCTGTAAAAACAACTCATATTGCCGGTATGGCAGGCATGGCCCTTCTGCTCCACCAGAAACAACAAAGCATCCATATCGCAATCATACCTTATCTCTTTTATATACTGGTAGTTTCCCGAGGTGCTGCCCTTATTCCATAACTGGTTTCTGCTTCTGCTCCAGAACCAGGTGGTTTGGGTCTCTATGCTTTTCTGAAGCGATTCACGGTTAACATAGGCCAGCATAAGCACCTGTTTGCTCTTATAGTCCTGTACAATAGCGGGCAAAAGCCCTGTTTTATCTTCCATATTAAATCCTTACATTAATTCCCTGTGATTTTAAATACTGCTTGGCTTCCCTTACCGAATACTGTCCGTAGTGAAAAATAGAAGCCACCAATACCGCATCGGCGTCTGCTTCCTCTATTACCTGTTTTAAATGTTCCAGCTTACCTGCTCCTCCGGAAGCTATCACCGGTATATTAACCGCTGAAGTAACCGCTGCAGTAAGGGGTATATCGTAACCATCCTTGGTGCCATCCTTATCCATGCTGGTAAGCAGTATTTCCCCTGCACCCAGCTTCTCTACCTTTTTGGCCCATTCCACCGCATCCAGGCCGGTAGGTGTCCTTCCCCCATGGGTATAAACTTCCCAGCCCTGTTCGCCGGCCTTGGCATCAATAGCTACCACTATGCACTGGCTGCCAAAAATTCTGGCTGCCTTACTGATAAGGCTGCTGTCATTAACCGCCGCCGTATTGATGGATACCTTATCTGCCCCTTTTTTAAGGATCTCCCGTATATCCTCTATCCCGCTTATCCCCCCGCCGATAGTATAGGGGATAAATACCTTCTGGGCTGCCTTGGAAGCCAGCTCAATTACAGTTTTTCTCTTCTCATGGGAAGCGGTTATATCCAGAAAAACCACCTCATCTGCCCCTTCCCGGTCATAAAAAGCAGCCAGCTCTACCGGATCGCCTGCATCCTTTAGATTTACAAATTCTACACCTTTAACTACTCTGCCCTGATTTACATCAAGACAGGGTATTATCCTTTTGGTTATCATTGCCCAGCCTCCCTTATGGCCTGCTTTAAATCAATTTTTCCTTCATAGATAGCTTTACCGGTTATGGCCCCTGCCACTCCCAGCTGCCTGAGTTCCCTTATGTCCTCCATGCTGGATACTCCCCCGGCAACAATTAAATTCAAACCGGTGGTCTCCATTATGGATTTGATTAGGTCCCTGTTAATGCCTTTTAGCATTCCGTCCCTGCTTACATCGGTAACAATAACATGGCTTATGCCCAGACTGTAAATCTTCTGGCCAAAACTGAATATGTTCAGCCCCGAATCCTGCTGCCACCCTTTGGTTAAGATTCTGCCCTGGCTGTCAAAATCAAGGCTCAGGCAAATCCTTTCTTCAAACTGGCGGCTGGCTTCCTCCAAAAAATCTATATCCTCTATGGCCCTGGTACCCAGAATAGCTCTGTCAATCCCTGCCTCCAGAACCTGTTCAAGAGTGGAAAAATCTCTTATACCTCCGCCCATCTGCACCCATACACCAGTAATTTGCTTTATAGCTGCAGCCACCTCCAGGTTCTGAATATTTCCTGTCCTGGCTCCATCCAGATCTATTATATGTATCCAGCTGGCTCCCGCCTGCTTCAGGCTCAAAGCCACCTTAACCGGATCCCGGTCATAGATCTTCTTGGTATCAAACTTACCCCGGCTGAGCCTTACACAGGCTCCTCCTATAAGGTCAATGGCCGGTATTACCAGCATCACTGCTCCCTGACGGTTAATTTTATAAAATTCTCTAAAATCCTGAGGCCAGCGGTGGAACTCTTCTCCGGATGAAACTGAAAAGCATAAGCCAACCCCTGGTTTATACCGGCTACAATATCAATCCCGTGGTTGGTAGTACTGGAAATTATGGTCCTGTCATGCGGAGCCACATGATAGGAGTGAACAAAATAAAAATGCTGGCCGCTTTCTATGCCTTCAAACAAAGGATTGGGCTTAACAATATTTATAAGGTTCCAACCCATATGGGGAACCTTCTGTATGGCCGGAATTCTTTCCACCACACCCTTAAATACTCCCAGTCCCCTAGTCTTTCCGTCCTCCATGCTGTATTCAAACAGCAGCTGGAAACCCAGACATATCCCCAGAAAAGGCTTCCTGCCCATCAGGTCCCTGATGGTGTCCTTAAGCCCCAGACGGGTCAGGCTGTTCATAGCATCCGAAAAAGCTCCCACGCCGGGAAGCACCACTCCAGCCGCCTTATTGATAACTGCAATATCAGAGGTCACCCTGACCTCTGCCCCCTGTCTTTTCAGGGCATTTTTAACACTACTTATATTGCCCATATTGTAATCTATAATAGCTATATACATAATTATTCCCTGCCTGAAGTGATTAAAGGATACCTTTGGTGGAGGGGATATCCGTGCCTTCTATCCTGGTAGCCTGGTGAAGGGTTATACCCACCGCTTTAAATACTGCTTCTATAATATGGTGAGAATTTATACCAGAATTTTTGGTTATATGCAGATTAAAACCGCCATTGGAGATCATCGCCCTGAAGAAATCCTCGGTCACTGAAGTATTAAAGCCCTGAATATCTTCAGCAGCCATATCCACATCAAACCTTAAATAAGGCCTCCCGCCCAAATCTACAGCCACCGTAACCCGGGCATCATCCATACAGATTATAGTGTGGGCAAACCTTTTTATGCCCTGTTTCTGAGCCAGGCATTCCTTTAAAGCCAGCCCCAGACAGATTCCAGTGTCCTCAACAAGGTGATGTGAGCCTACCTCCAGATCCCCGGCAGCTTCCAACTGCAAACCAAACCGGCCATGCTTGCACCAGCTGCCAAGCATATGATCAAAAAAGGGCAAACCGGTATCAATACTGGTTTCATCCCTTTTATCCAGATCAAGCCTCAGTTTAATATTAGTTTCCAGAGTTTTTCGATTAATCTGGCTGCTACGGCTTTGATTTTCCATCTATTACCTTACCTATTCTTTCCGTAAACTCATTTATTTCCTCATATTTTACCCGGTAGCTCACCATATTGGCAACCAGTCTGGTGGTAGAAACCATAATGGTTTCCATCTCGACCAGGTCATTTTCCTTCAAAGTCTGTCCGGTGGCAGTAATATCTACTATCTCTTCGGCAATTCCCAGAATGGGTCCCAGTTCTACCGAACCATGCAGTTTAATTATCTCCGCCTGCATACCCTTCCGGTCAAAAAACTTTTTAGCCACATGGGGATACTTGGTAGCAATCCTTATGGAGCCAAAATGTTCATAATGGCTCTTTACTTCTTCTACGCAGTCCTTCCTGGTGGCCACAATAAGCCTGCAGGTTCCTGTTCCCACATCCAGAAGCTCATAAACATTGCTCTCCTTTTCTGCCAGCACATCTTTGCCTACAAAACCCAGATCACAGGCCCCGTATTCAACATAAACCGGTACATCCATGGGTCGGGCAATCACATACTTTATATCCCTTTGGGGAGAATAAACAAAAAGCTTGCGGTTATCTTTCAGCAGGTTGCTGACATCATATCCGGCATCCCCCATAAGCTGTATGCAGTCCTTTTTTAAATACCCTTTGGGTATGGCTATGTTAAGTGTTGGTTTTTTCATGTATATATTTTAAAAATTTATCAGTTTCCATTTCAAATTTTCGGCCGCTGCCTACTTCTACCGCCTCAACCTTCTGCAGGTCTTCTGAACAGATGCAGGCTAAATCCATATCCCTGGACCGGGCTTCAGCCCCAGCTTCCCTGTCCTTGCCCCAGAAGAGTTCCACGCAGGCTCCGCTTTTCCTCATCTTATCCGATAACTGCACAAAAGCGGCATAATCATGCACTTTCCCTGCCAGCAATACCCTGTAATCATCCATGTACGGCAGCAGTATACTGCTGTCCATGGATTTGTGCAGCATATCCAGATCAAGGGCAAAACCGGTGGCGGCAACCCCCATGCCAAATTTCTTAATCAGCCTGTCATAGCGTCCCCCGTTACCCAATAGATCAGTGGTAACTGCAGAATACACCTCAAAAAGCAGGCCGGAATAATAATCAAACTCCCTCAATATGCTCAAATCTACTAACAATTTATGGCCATATCCCATCTGCTCCAGCACCTTATAAACCTTTTCCAGATAATTCAGGCCCCTGTCAGCTTTACCCAGATTTACCTGGGCCAGTGCCTGTTTGAGATGTTCCAGATTCTGCTGTGGTTTTATAAGGGACATAAAAACCCGGGTTTTATGTTTATCTTTTTGGCCCAGAAACTGGTTTATGACCACAAAGTTTTTCTTAACCAGACTTTCCTTTATAAACCGGCTGTCCTTCTGGTTCAGCCCAAACCATTCACACAGCCCCTCAATAATCTGCACCTGGCCCAGGCCTATTTTGTAATCCCTGAACCCCAGTTCCCTCAAAACATGGTTAAGTATGGTCAGTATTTCCACATCAGCAGTAAAACTATCATTGCCTATAAGCTCCAGGCCTGCCTGGCTGTAAACCCTTTTAACCCCTTCCTGCAGCGCTGACTGCCTGAAGGAGTTGGCAAAATAGCAGAAACGTGCCGGAAGCTGATTTTTCTTTATCCTCATGCCGGTCAGTCTGGCTATGGGTATAGTCATATCCGTACGCAAAGATACCAGGCTGCCGTCTATATCAAAAAAATTAATAAGCTTGTTGGACCACTTGCTTCCCACCCCTGTAGAGATGTTTTTGGTATATTCCACTACCGGGGTCTTTACTTCTCCATAACCCCACTGCCTGAACTGGCGGCTTATTATATCTCCAATCACCTTACGTTCCCTGCACTCCAGGGGAAATATATCCCTGAAACCGTAGGGAAGCTTTACCATCAGGTTTTCACTTTCAGATTCAAACATTATTACCAAAAATTTTTTTAATATAAGTTTTGAATAATATTATATTTTACCCTAAAAGTAAAATTAAAGGGATGCCAGGCGCTGCTCTTCGGTTAAAATTTCTCCCTTAGAGCCAACCGCAACATTGGCTCCATTTACAAAAACAGTCCTGACCTTGCCGCTGGCCGCCTTCATACCATGCAGATGGGGAGCATCCATGACCCCCCTTCCAATAGCCTCTGCTATTATAGCAGGGGCTGTCAGGGGGTCCTGGTATCTGTTCTGTTTATCCAGTTTCCTGATTTTTTCCAATATAAGTTCAGCTTCAGCTATTAACTGCTGTTTGCGGCTCTGCACCCTGTCATCATTTTTCATATCCGGACATCCCGCCAGGCAATTGGTTATGGCTTTTCTGGCAATTTTGGACGATTCAATAATATCCTCCGTTTTAGCAGCATGATTGGCCTCACAATAGGCCACTACATGAACAATATGCGGGTTCAGCTGCATCTGAAGCATGGTAGAAGTGGCCAGCTGTGCCTTGCCCTCATCATAATCAGCGGGGTAACTGTACAGCCCGGCCCTGGTCTGCCTCAGACTGGTAAACCTCTCATCATGCAGCTGCTCAATCATCTGAACCTTGGCCAGCATTTTGCCCAGATCCATGGTAAATGAAGTTTCTGGAGGAGTGTTAAACATATACTGGGAGACATAAACCCTAACCCCCATTTTTTTTGCATTATAGGCAGCCAGATAAGCAGCAGCTACCGCCACCGAATCCGGTGAATATCTAAGGCTCCAGTGATGGGATTCATTTACCTCTACCGGTATATCCCGCTGGCCATGCCAGGCCATAACCTTCTGGTTTTCCTCAATAGCCTGCTGCAGCTTTCTATGACTGCGATTATCCAGCTCATTATACCAGCACAGAGGAACAGCGCACCAGGCATTATTTATAGTATCCTTAAGTACCTGGGCCATCCTCAGAATATCATTGGTGCCGCTGTAACATCTCATAATAGGATAATTGCCCCGCCTGGTAGCCTCGAAAAGCCTTCTGAAATCCTGCTCCGATCTTACCGGAACCCCACCGGCACCATCCTGGCTGTGGTCCATTTCTTCCGGATGAAAAAAGTACTCCTGGGTATTCTGGTCCGGTCCTATGGATACCACATCGATGACTCCGCTTTCAGCCAGTTTGTTTATCCCCTCTATGGTATCCTCCAGATCAGGCTGGCCAAAATGGTGTCTTATTACCGGAAAAGGCGATAAGAAGTCTATCCTGTCCACCAGATTCTGGGGTGGTTTTACCTGCTCTTCGGTTATCTCTCCCTGCTTGAGGTATGACACCACCTGATCCCTGGTTTCCTCTCCGGTAAACATAACATCAAAAATATTTAAATCCCTGGCAGCCTCGGTCACCGGCCTGGTGCCCCCCAGGATAAAGGATATACTATCCCTGTATTTGCCTGCTACCTGTTTATCAAACTGCTCTAAAAGTAACCGGGCATTATCCGGGGATAAACGGTAACTTACTGCTACAATATCCGGTTTATATTCTTCTATGGCCTCGATAATTTGTTCAAACTTGCAGGCCGGCCCCAAAAACCTGGTCTGGTACCCGTATTGTTGGGCCAGGTTTAAAAAATTAATCACCCCGGCAACATGCACGCAACTGCCTATGCTGGCACCCAGTATTTTCTTCATAAAATTTACTCCTGTAACTCTCCCTTTGTTAATTTTTGTTTAATCTGCGCCATATCCAGCCCTTCCAGCCCCAGGGTAGACAGGTTACGGCCTGCCTTCCGGAAATCTTTCTTAAAAATGGAATCAGCAATATTGATAAGAGAGTCAATTATGGGCGTTTTTACCCCCAGTATCTTACCGAATTCAGATATGGGAACCAGGCTCATGGGGACATCTTCGGTAATATACCTTACATTGGTAGTTCTGGGAGCCATGATGCCCACGTATCCGGGATTGCTGTGTATGGCATCAAACAGATTGTCCTCTACCACATTATAGGCCATGCCCAGCCAGTCAATAGCCGAATAGACATTGGGACAATTAAGTTTATGGGCTACCTTGACCCTCTCTTCATCCACAGCTTCCAGAATGGAAGCCACCGACTGGGTAACCCCTTCTATATAGAACTGGAAATTTCCCAGCGTAGATTCAATCCGGGAGGCATTTAAAATAGTTATGGCTGGATGAAATACTGCCCCCATATTATTAAAGGAAGTTTCCACTACATTGCTGGCGGGGATAAACTCTTTAAAAGCCTGATTAAGCTTCTTTAAAACCATTGCGGTAGCACTGGAAGGTATGGCCGCTACCGGTATGGCCTGTTTTATCCTGAAAATCCTGGCAGTAGCCGGACCCATGCCCCTACTGGCATAAATAAAGGTCTGGGCTTCTGCTACAATTACTTTCCGGTTATTGTCATGGGCTCTCAAGGCATTTAGAAACTCCAGTGCTCCACAGGTTCTTCCAGGGTTTAAAACCACAATTTGCCCATCCTCCAAATAGGGCGCGCACCTCTGGGCAATAGAAGCATGGGCATTGGCCGGAACCACTACCATTATAACATCCGCGCCCTTTATTACTTTGTCTATCCTATTGGAAGATAGCTTCAGCTTGCCGAAACCGCTGACCTCACCTTCCAGCTCGATACCCTTTAACTTTATAATTGGTTTTATACGTACCAAAGTACGGTTATAAAGGTTTACATCAAAGCCTTTAATAGCCAGGTGGGCAGCAATAGCTTTACCACCATGGCCTGCCCCCACAACCGCGAATTTAAGGTCATGCAAAATTACTCCTTTCTTCGGTTGGCACTTCTTGCCAATGGACATTGTCACTAAAATTATCCTTTAGTTTATCTACAAATGAATGGTTAAAATCTATACAAAAATCATGGGGCAGATGGAATTTCTTTCTATGGCCGCCATTACCATTTTTTACCACCATAAGCTCAACTTTGGTTTGGCCCTGGTTATCCTTTAGCAGTTGATACAGTTTATCTATCAGGTCATGATTAAGTGACTGCTCTTCTATGGATAATATCACTTTCGCTGCTGGTTTTTTTACAGAAGCCTCCTGATTGTCGGAAGCTGTCTGAACAGGGACTGTATGGCTGTCCTCTCTTCCCAGCAAGCTTACTTCAGAAGCGATTATCTTAAACTGGTCTTCTTTCTTGTCCAGCCGGCCTGCTATCCTGACAATCTTCTCTTCAAGCAGGACATCCTTATTCTTTTCCAGAACATTGGGAAACACTATAATCTCTACACTTTCACTGATATCTTCCAGGGTAACAAACAGCATCTGCTTGTTGTTTTTGGTAAAAATAGATTTAATGCCGGCAATAATGCCTCCCACTTCAATATTGGTCTTATCCCTTAGATCGGCAAGCTGGTGTAATGGAGTCAAACTTCTTAAGGCCTGACTGAATTCCTTAAGAGGATGCCCGCTGATATATAAGCCCAGCATCTCCTTTTCAAAATTAAGCAGTTCCTTCTGGGCAAACTCTCCATATCCTGCAGCTTTTTCCATTAAACTGCCCAGCATAACATCCTCCTGCTGGCCTTCCTGGGAATCAAACAGGGAAAACTGCCCTGCCTGTCTGTCTTTTCTGACCTTCAGGGTTTCTTCTACAATCCTTTCATAATGCTCCAGAAGGAATTTGCGGCTGAGTTTAAGGGAATCAAAGGCACCACATTTAATAAGGCTTTCCAGTGTCTTTTTGTTTAGGGCAGCTGAGGTTATGCGCTGGCAGAAATCTATAAAATCTTCAAACTTTCCACCCTTTTTCCTCTCTTTTTCAATCTCTTCTATCACATTAGACCCCACATTTTTAATAGCAGAAAGACCAAACCTTATAGAATCTGTTACTACCGTAAAATCTGAATAACTTTCATTAATATCCGGCGGCAGAACTTCTATCCCCAATCTCCTGGTTTCATTAACATACTGGGCTACCTTTTCCTGGCTGCCCATCCTTATGCTGAGCAGCGCAGCCATAAATTCCACCGGGTAATTGGCCTTCAGGTAGGCGGTCTGGTAAGAGATCATGGCATAAGCGGTACTGTGTGACTTATTGAAACCGTATTCGGCAAAATGATTTATAAGCTCAAACACCTTTTGGGCCGTTTTTTCTTCAATTCCCTTACCTTTGGCCCCCTGAAGAAATTTGGTTTTTTGCCTGGCCAAAAGCTTGCGCTTTTTCTTGCTTATAGCACTACGCAGTATATCTGCCTCAGACATGGTAAACCCGGCCAGTTCACTGGCAATAGCCATTACCTGCTCCTGATACAAAATGATGCCATAGGTACTTTCCAGTATGGGCTTCAAGCTGGGATGGGGATAATTTATTTTCTTCCTGCCGTTTTTTGCTTCCACAAAATCAGAAACCATTCCACTCTGCAGCGGACCGGGGCGGTACAGGGCCAGCAGAGCCACCAGATCTTCAAAACGGCTGGGCTTCAAGTTTATTACCAGCTCCCTCATTCCCGAGCTTTCCAGCTGGAACACACCCAGACATTCGCCATCGCTTAACATCCTGAAAGTCTTTTTATCTTCCAGGTCCAGGGTATCAGTATCTATATCTATGTTCTTGGTCTTGCTGATAAAAAACAGGGTTTTATCTATCAGGGACAGGGTTTTTAAACCCAGAAAATCCATCTTGAGCAGCCCAATCTCCTGCACATCTTCCATTTTATACTGGGTTACTATATCTTCATTTCCTTCCCTCTGTATGGGGGTGTAGTTAAAGAGATCCTGGGCGGAAATGACTACTCCCGCTGCATGTATGGAGTCCTGCCTGCATATTCCTTCCAGGGAACTAGCAGTATCAATTACTTCCTTTATTGTTGCATCCTTTTCATACATCTCTTTTAAGTCTGCAACCTGATCCAGTGAATTCTGTATGGTTACATTAAGTTCCATGGGAATCATCTTGGCAATTTTATCCACCTCCGCATAAGGCACCTCCAGAACCCTTCCTGCATCCCTTATGGCCTGCCTGGCAGCCATGGTGCCAAAGGTTATGAGCTGGGCTACCCTGTTTTCCCCATATTTTTGGGTAACGTATTTTATAACCTCACTTCTCTTCTCATAGCAGAAGTCTATATCAATATCAGGCATACTTTTTCTTTCCTCGTTAAGGAACCTTTCAAAAAGAAGACCATATTTTAGGGGTTCAATATCGGTAATCTTTAACACATAGGAAACAATACTTCCCGCGGCCGATCCCCTGCCCGGGCCTACCCTGATATTGTTCTTTTTGGCAAACTGGACAAAATCCCATACGATTAGAAAGTATTCAGAAAACCCCATTTTTTCAATTACCGACAGTTCCTTTTCCAGTCTCTGCTTAATTTCCGGGGTCAGCTCTCCATATCTATCCTCCGCTCCCTTATAGCAGATTTCTTTAAGGTAAGAGTCGGGGCTATGGGAAGAAGGTACCCTGTAGGGAGGAATTAAGCTTAACCCGAATTCCAGCTCCACATTACATTTCTCTGCTATATCCAGTGTATTTTCAACAGCCTGGGGGTAGTGGCCAAGCTTTTTGAACATCTGCTGATAACTTTTAAAGTAAAATTCATTAGATGAAAACTTCAACCTGTCAGTCTGGTTAATGGTGGAACCGGTCTGTATGCACAGCAATGCGTCATGTGCCCGGCTATGCTCCTGTTCCAGATAATGGACATCATTGGTAGCCACCAGCGGCACCCCGTATTTCCTGGAAAAATCCACCAGCTGGGTGTTTACCTGCTCCTGTCCCGGAATCCCTGAATCCTGTACCTCCAGGTAAAAATTACCCTCTCCAAATATATTCAAATATGTATCCAGGGCTTTTTTGGCCAGGTCATCCCTTCCCGCCTGAAACATCTTGGGTATCTTTCCGGATATGCAACCGCTTAAAGCCAGGATTCCTTCACTGTACTGCCTCAGCAGCTCTTCATCTATTCTGGGTTTATAATAGAAACCTTCCAGAAAGCTCATGCTTACCAATTTCATAAGGTTCTGGTAACCAGTCTTATTCCTGGCCAGCAGGGTAAGATGAAAGGGGGCCGAGTCCTTAAGACTGCTGCCGCTGGCCTGTTTAAGATGCCTGCTTTTGGGGGCCTGGTAAACCTCACAGCCTATAATAGGCTTTACTCCCTGGCTCACCGCCTGCCTATAAAAATCTATGATGCCGTACATTACTCCGTGGTCGGTCAGGGCTACCGCCGGCATATTAAGCTGTTTTGCTTTCTGAACCAGTTCTTTTATACGAACTGCCCCATCCAGCAATGAATACTCGCTATGAACATGTAAATGGACAAAATTATTCTTCGAAGCCATATATCAATAAACCACCCTATACATCTCTTCCAAGGAAGTAACTCCTTCAGCTACTTTTTCTGCCGCTCTTTCCAACAAAGTTTTCATTCCCTCTGACCGGGAAGTTTCGGTTATATCATCAACACTTCGTCTTCGCAGCAGCATTTCCCTAATCTTTTTAGAAACCACCAGCACTGAAAATATGCCGGTTCTGCCCTTGTAGCCCAGATTATTGCATTTGCTGCAACCTACCGCTTTATAAATCTTGTGTCCTTTTAAGACTTCCATTGTATCCTGGTCAATATTATAATTTTCAAGGTCTGCTTC
Organism: Actinomycetes bacterium; assembly: GCA_022396035.1. Lineage (NCBI taxonomy): Bacteria > Bacillati > Actinomycetota > Actinomycetes > Actinomycetes bacterium. Next base: position 14,417 of record JAIOXO010000007.1, read on the forward strand.
CACCTTGCATTCTTCACACAGGACCCTCACCAGCCTCTGGGCCACTATTCCGCTAATAGCCGAAGAAATCATATAGGATTCCACTCCCATCTGAAGCAGCCGGGCCAGAGTAGAAGGTGCATCATTGGTATGGAGAGTGGTAAGCACCAGGTGCCCGGTTACCGCAGCCTGCATAACTATCTTGGCTGTCTCCAGATCCCTGATCTCTCCCACCATAATTATATCCGGGTCGCTTCTAAGCATGGCCCGTAAACCCCTTGAAAAATCCATCCCTATTTTGGAATTAACCTGAACCTGCATAATGGAGCCCAGCCTGTATTCCACCGGATCCTCTATGGTAAATATTTTCTTGTCCGGGCTGGATATCTTATTCAGGCTGGCATAGAGGGTGGTGGTCTTGCCCGACCCGGTAGGACCGGTAATAACTATGGACCCGTGCGGCTGGACAATCATTTTTTTAAATTTCTCTTCATCTTCCTCTTCCATGCCCAGATTCTTGATATAGAAAAGGTTTTCGCTTACATTCAGCAGCCTTATAGTAATATTCTCCCCAAAAACGGTTGGTATGGAGGCAAACCTCAGGTCAATGGTATTTCCATGATAATTAAAAGAACTTCTTCCGTCCTGAGACAGCCTGCTCTCAGTTATATCCATGCCTCCCATTATTTTATATCTGGAAATAAGCAGTCGCTGCACCGTTTTAGGAACATCTTTGATCTTCTGCATAACTCCATCTATTCTGAACCTTATGGAGCAATTCTTTTCCTGGGGTTCTATATGTATATCGCTGGCTCCCATAGAAATAGCCTTCAGTATGATCCGGTTGGCCAGCTTGACCAGGGGATTTCCTTCCACTACCTCGTCTTCAAACTTTTCAGTTATGATAAAGTCCTGGTCATCTATTATCTCTTTTATCTCCTGCAGGCTGTAGTCATCACTCATAAATATTTTTATAGCACTATCTATATTATCCTTGGTGGCTATATAGGGCTTTATATTATAACCGGTAATAAGCCTGATCTCATCTATAAGGTTTATATCCAAAGGATCAAACATGGCCACGGACAAACTATTGTTCTCCAGGTTAAAGGAAAATACCTTTCTCCTGGAGGCAAAATCCCTGGGTATTAAATTTACCACCCCGGGTTCAATGGATTCCTGATTTTGTACCAGGTCAATGGTCTCAAAGCCTTTCTGAAAAGAGAGGACTTCTACCAGCTCCTCGGCAGTGATATAGCCCTTGTCTATCATAATCTTACCCAGCTTTTCACCGGATTTTTCCTGGGATTTTAATGCATTTTGCAGCTGTTCCTGGGTTATAAGGTTTTTTCTTAAAAGAATCTGCCCCAGTCTCTCTCTATCCAAATCTTGCGCCCTTCCTAATACCAGTTAATATCATTGACTTAATTATAATATAAGTTAATTATTGCCACAAAGGGATTAGTAATTAACTTTCCCGGCAATGTTTTTTATTTATAATTCCTGCTGTATAACCTGCGCCAAAGCCATTATCTATATTGGTCACCACTACCCCCGGGCTGCATGAATTCAGCATGGTTAGCAATGCTGATATTCCCCCCAGACTGGCTCCATAGCCCACACTGGTGGGCACCCCTATTACCGGGCAGCTTACCATGGCCCCGATTACCCCGGGAAGCGCCCCCTCCATTCCAGCCACACATACTATTACTCTGGAATCCTGGAGCTGCTGACGGTAATTTAACAATCTATGCATTCCGGCAATACCCACATCATAAATTTTTTCCACCTTGTTTCCCATAAGATAGGCAGTTATTGCTGCCTCCTCGGCCACCGGTATATCCGAGGTGCCTGCGCAAACCACAGTAATACCTGAACATAATTCCTGCCCATCGGCTACCGGGGTATATATAATTTTTGCCTCCGGGTTAAAACTTATATCCGGCATCTTTTGTTTCAGTTTCAGGTAAGCCCGGTGGCTGGTCCTGGTTACCAGCAGTAATCCTGAATATTTATTTATCTTCTCCGCTATTTTTAGAAGTTGCTCATCGGTTTTATTCTGGCCAAAAATTACTTCAGGAAAATCCCTCCTGATACTGCGGTGATGATCAATTTTGGCAAAGCCGAGGTCTTCAAAGTAAATATCCTTTATTCTGGATAAAGCCTCACCTTTATCCAGCTGGCCGCTCCTGTATTCTTCAAGTAGTTTTTCCAAGATGTTGTTTATCTGTTGGTTCATTTTAGAAAAAAATAAAGTGCATATCTAAACTTAATTTATAACACATATGCACTTTATTTAATAATTAATTTTTTTTAAAAATGGAATAATTTTCCTGAAAGATCCACCACCAATACCGCTGTTTCTATGGAAACCACACTAATAAGTTTAATCAAAATGTTCATAGATGGTCCCGCGGTGTCCTTAAGGGGATCACCCACTGTGTCTCCTACTACCGAAGCAGCATGTTCGAGTGTACCGCTGTTACCCTCCTCTTCTATTTTCTTTTTGGCATTATCCATGGCTCCTCCGGCATTGGACATGAAAATAGCCTGGGCGAACCCGGACAGCAGGGTACCGATAATCAGGGCCACTACTCCTCCCGGGCCCAGAACTATGCCTACCACCACCGGTATGGTAAAAATAAGAATACCGGGAGCAATAATGCCCCTCTGTGCTGCCCTGGTAACTATGGTGATGAAAGCTTTTGGATCCCCTTTTCCTTCTCCAGCCATAATCTTTTTAATCTGTTTTCGGGCTTCAATGACCACCTTGTTGGCTGCCCTGCTTACTGCCCCTATAAGCATGGAGGTAAACAGGAAAGGCATGATAACCCCTATAAACAGGCCGGCAAGTATCTTGGGGTCCCTCATAAAGTCCAGCACCACTTTTACATCTAGAAGCTCTATTTTGGAAAAATAAGCCTGTCCCAGAGCCAGAGCGGTTATAGCCGCGCTGCCGATCAACAGGCCCTTGCCTATGGCCGCAGTGGTATTTCCAACTGCATCCAGCTTATCGGTAGTTTTTCTAACCTGGGGAGGAAGCTCGGCCATCTCAGCAATGCCTCCAGCATTATCAGCAATAGGCCCGTATACATCTATGGCTATTACAAATGGAGAAGTAGAAAGCATGGCTACGGCAGCCACCGCTACTCCATACAGGCCCATCTGGTAATTCATGGCACCACCGGAAACAAAGAAGCTGACCAACATAATCGCTATTACCGTAAGCGCCGGAAGAATAGTTGATTCCATGCCGTAAGCCAGGCCGTTTACCACCAGAGTGGCAGGTCCGCTGTTGGCGCTATCTACAATATTGCGGGTAGGCCTGTACCTGGCATCGGTGTAAAGCAGGGTAAACAGCCCGATAAGAAAACCGGCTAAAAGCCCTCCTATGGAAGCATAGAAAAGAAAATTATACTCTGGCCCCATCAAAAACCTTACTATAAAAAAGGTAATGGCCATAATTATTACAACCGTTACCAGTATTCCCGACAGAGTGGTTCCGGTAAGCATGCTAACCGTTGATGTTTCCCTGTGCCGGCTTACTATATACTTGATAATAAATATGGCAATAATGGAAGCAACAGCCCCTGCGGTTGCTATAATCATGGGAAGCATTATGCTGTTTAAAATAAGGGGAGAATCCTTAAAAGCTAGAAAGCCCAGAAACTCGGCAGCAATAATTGAACCAACCCAGGATTCCAGTGCATCTGCCTTCATTCCACCCACATCTCCTACATTGTCCCCAACATTGTCAGCTATGGTAGCAGGATTACGGTAATCATCTTCCTTTAATCCTGACTCTACCTTGCCTACATAATCTGCCCCCATGTCTGCAGCCTTGGTAAATATTCCTCCGCCGGTTCTCATAAAAAAGGCCGCAAAACTGGCACCAATGGTAAAGGTTACAAGTATATTTACCACATTATCCAGAGTCATTGTCTGGCCTGAACCAGACCGGCCATACCACCAGTAAAGGATATTGAACCAGAAAGCAGTATCAAAAAGAGCCACTGTAGCCAGCAGCATACCTGATGCAGAAGCAGCAGTAAAAGCAATATTCATAGCATGGCCCAGCCCCTTTTCCTGAGCCGCATGAGTAACCCTGGAGTTGGCAGTGGTAGAAATCCACATACCGATATAGCCAATTAAAAGGCTAAAACCCATTCCGGTAGCAAAAGCAGGTATGGAAGCAAACTGCAGGTAGCCAAACTTAACCATTATTCCCAGTAAAGCAGTAATCACCACAAAAAAAATGGAAATAATTTTAAGTTGCTGATTGAGGTAGGCCCTGCTGCCTGTAAAAATAGCATCAGAGATTTCTCTCATTCTTTGGTTTCCCCTGCTCTGCCTGCTAACCAATCTGGCAAATACTACCGCCAGCACCAAAGAGATAAGTGATCCGATAAAAGGTAGAATCCTAATAAATAACACCAATACCTCCTGAAATAAAGCAATAATTAATTTGAATAGCCCACAAACTGGCAATAATTGTATAAAAAACTTCTCGAATAATCAATTTTTTTTGGTTATTTTAGAATTGCTCCTTCGGAAGCCGAACCAACATGGCGCCTGTAAAAATCAAGATAGCCGGTAAACGATTGGGGGACCGGTGGCTTATATTTTTTCCTCCTGCGGTCAATCTCATCCTCCGACAGACTCACTTCCACCTTGCCTCCTGCAACATCAACTATTATCTCATCTCCGTCTTGGATAATTGCAATAGGGCCTCCTGAAGCTGCCTCCGGACTTATATGTCCCACAAAACAGCCATTGTTGGAACCAGAGAACCTACCATCTGTAACCAGAGCAACTTCTTTACCCAGCCCCTGCCCATCCAGAAGCTTAAGGGTTTTCCACATCTCTGGCATACCGGGGGAACCCTTGGGCCCTTCATACCTTATAACCACCACCTGGCCGCCTTCAATTCCTCCTGCTTCAACTATCGAATTTGCCTCTGCCTCGCTGTCAAACACCCTGGCTTTTCCTTTAAAATAATGAAGCCGGGGATCAATAGCCGAAGGCCTGCAAATAGCGCCCTGGGGAGCCAGATTGCCCTTAAGGGCTTTTATGCCGCCAAATTTTCCATGAGGGTGGCCTATTTCTGCAATCACCTTACCGGTTTTAATACTGGCTCCAGCTATGTTTTCAGCCACGCTTTTTCCGCTGACAGTAACTGCATCCAGATTCAGGTATTCTTTTAACTGATTCATAACCGCAGGCACACCTCCATCTTTATAGAACTCCACCACGCTGTATTTTCCTGCCGGTATCATTCTGGCTATATAGGGTACCTCCTGGCTTATTCTGCTGAAGTCATCGATGCTGAAATCAATACCGGCATCATGGGCAATTGCCAGTAGATGCAGGACAGAATTGGTAGAACCTCCAATTGCAGAATTAAGCATAACCGCATTTTCCAGTGACTTGCGGTTAATAATATCTGTGGAGGTTATAGATTCCCTGACCAGTTCCATTATCTGCTGCCCTGTCTCCATGGCTACCTGAAGCCTCTGAGCATTTACAGCCGGTATCATGGCGCTGCCTGGCAGGGAAAGACCCAGAGCTTCAGATATACAGCACATAGTGTTGGCTGTTCCCAGCATAGAACAGGAGCCATGGGTAGGCTGGGCTTCATTTTCTATCTGGGTAAATTCCCGGCTGGATATCAGGTTCTTCTTCATCTTCTCTGCATACATTACCAGCGCAGAGCCATCAATTTCCGTACCGCCATAGGGATTTTCCTTAGAGATTATACCGGGCATCATGGGCCCGCTGTTTACCAGCATAACCGGTATATCCAATCTGGCTGCAGCCATTAGCATACCCGGAACAATTTTGTCACAGGAACCCAGCAATACCACCCCATCCAGGTGATGGGCTTCAACCATGGTTTCAATGCTGGCCGCGATTACTTCCCTGGTGGGAAGTATGTATTTCATGCCCCTGCCTGCCTGGGCTATGCCGTCACAGGCAGCAATAGTGCCAAATTCCACCGGGGTCCCCCCTCCGACTCTTATGCCCTCCTTGACCTTTCCGGCAATTGCATTGAGCCCAAAATGGCCTGTACATATATTATTATAAGAATTGGCCACAGCTATTATGGGCTTTTTAAGATCATTGTCGGTAAAACCCATGGATTTATACAGGGATCTTTTTATGGAGTTTTCAGGACCGCTCAAGATATGCTTGCTTCTCCAAAACATATACATTCCTCTAATAATTAAATAAAATTATTATACTAATAAAACTATTTCATGTTCTGAGTTTTTTCTACATGCATCAAACCGTAAATTATACTGTCCTCCAGAGCCTCCCAGCTGGCCTCTATTATGTTCATAGACACTCCTATGGTGCCCCATGTAGTTTCGCCGTCAGTGGACTCGATAAGTACCCTGACCATAGCTGCTGTACCCTTCTTCTCATTCAGTACCCTTACCTTAAAGTCGCTGAGTTCTATATTTTCAATTTGAGGGTAACAATTAATTATAGCTTTTCTTAAAGCCTTATCCAAAGCATTTACCGGACCATTCCCTTCCGCGGTCTCAATAATGCGGTTGCCTTCAATATATACCTTTACCGTGGCTTCAGACAACATTTCCCCATCAGCTCTTTTTTCATTTAATACCCTGAAGCTCTCCAGGCTGAAAAACTTCTTTTTAATCCCTGCCACATCCCTTACCAGCAGCTCAAAACTTCCGTCAGCAGCTTCAAACTGATAACCTTTATGCTCCAGGTTCTGAACCCGGTTGAGTATTTCAGAAACTTTTTCCAGATCATTTTCCAGATTTACACCAAATTCATTGGCTTTAAGTATTATTGATTTCTTGCCAGAAATCTCAGAGATAAGGATACGCCTGGTATTACCTACCATCTCTGGCTCTATATGTTCAAAGGCTTTTGAAATCTTGCTAACCCCGCTTACATGCATGCCCCCCTTATGGGCAAACGCGCTCTGACCCACAAAAGGCTGGTGATTATTATGGGCCTGGTTGGCTATTTCGCTAACAAACCTGGACAGGCTGGTTATGTGTTTGAGGCTGTCATCCTTTAAGCATTTCTTTCCCAGCTTTATTTCCAGATTTGGAATAATCTGGCACAGATCAGCATTCCCGCACCGCTCTCCATAACCATTAATAGTGCCCTGCACCATCCTTACTCTATCCACCATATCTATGGCATAAACACTGTTGGCTACCGCGCATCCACTGTCATTATGGAAATGTACCCCCAGAGGAACGCTGGTTTTCTCTGCAGTTTTCTTAACTATTTCCAGTGAATTCCGGGGCAGGAAACCACCATTGGTATCACATAAGACCAGAAAATCAGCACCGGCTTTCTGTGCAGCCTCCAGCGTTTCCAATGCATATCCGGGATTTTTTCTGTAACCGTCAAAAAAATGTTCGGCATCAAATATAACTTCGGAAAAATATTCCTTTAAAAATTTTATGGAATCATAGATCATCTCCAGATTGTTTTCCAGGGAAGTTTCAATAACCTTTTCCACATGCAATGAAGAAGATTTGCCAAAAATACAGACCGTATCTGTATTGGCTTCAACCAGAAGCCTCAGGTTCTTATCATCCTGAGCCTTCGAATCCTTGTATCTGGTCCTCCCAAAAGCCACGATTTTGGAATAATCATATTTTCTTTTCTTAAGCTGTCCGAATAATTCTTCATCTTTGGGATTGGAAGCAGGAAAACCCACCTCAACATAATCAATACCAATCTGGTCCAGCTTATCTATGATTAACAGCTTATCCCTTACCGATAATGATACGTCTGCGCTCTGGGTACCATCCCTTAAGGTGGTATCAAAGGTATAAACCTTGTTTTCCAGCATTATTTTCTCCCCTCAAATACTTTTCTTTATCTGTGAAATAATTAATTGGCCCATGCGTGAGGTCCCTACCAGCTCTTTACCTTCCTGGTAAATTTCACTGGTTCTGTACCCTTGATCCAGTACATGGCCTACAGCTTTTTCAATCAGGCTATAAATATCATCCCGCCTGAAAGTATATTTAAGCATCAATGCCACCGACAATATTGCCGCAATGGGGTTGGCTTTATCCTCCCCGGTTATATCCGGCGCGCTTCCGTGGATAGGCTCATACATGCCCATCATATCCTGTCTTAGAGAAGCAGAAGGAAGCAGTCCTATGGACCCGGATATCATGGCCGCTTCGTCACTCAGGATATCACCAAACATATTGGAAGCCAGGACTACGTCAAACTGCCCGGGATCCCTTATAAGCTGCATGGTGGCATTATCCACATACAGATGGTTCAGTTCCACATCGGGATACCCGGAACCAATATCAATCACTATTTCTCTCCACAATCTGGAGCTCTCCAGGATATTTGCCTTATCTATGGAAGTGACCTTTTTCCTTCTCTGCCTGGCAAATTCAAAAGCAAGCCTGGTAATCCTTTCAATCTCATAATCTGCATAAAGCATGGTATCAAAAGCCTGGATATGCCCTTCTTCTTCTATCCGGTTACGGGGTCCAAAATAAATGCCTCCGGTAAGTTCCCTTACCACCAGTATATCCACATGTTCCAATAACTGCGGCTTTAAAGCCGAAGCCGATACCAGAGAATTAAAGATCTTTACAGGCCTTAAATTGGCATAGAGGCCCATCCCTTTTCTCAGGGCCAGCAAAGCATCCTCGGGCCGGGGTTTGCCGGGATCGGTTGACTCCCACCTGGGTCCGCCCACTGCGCCCAGCAGGACTGCATCCGCCTGCTTACATTTTTCTAACACTCCATCGGTTACCGGTTCACCGGATTCATCAATACTGGCTCCGCCTGCCAGGCCATACTCATAATCCAGGTTTAAATTAAACTTATCATTTATAAGGTCCAGGACCGCTACCGCTTCCCTGACAATATCCGGTCCTATGCCGTCGCCCGGCAAAATAATTATCCTGCTCATATACTATTCCTGACTGCCCAACTGTTTTTTTACAAAATTTATGTAGCCTCCGCTTTCAATTACTCTCTGTATGAATTCTGGAAGCGGTTTTATGTTATAAGTTTTATTCTGGGTTAAATTATTAATAATGCCCTGGCTTAAATCTACATCTAATTCATCTCCATCTTTAATCTGGCCGGCTGCTTCCCTGCTCTGTATAACCGGTAAACCTATATTTATAGCATTCCTGAAAAAAATCCTGGCAAAGGAGGCGGCAATTACCAGTTTAACCCCGCTGCCCTTAATAGCCAGCGGTGCATGTTCGCGTGAAGAGCCGCAACCAAAGTTCTGGCCGGCCACTACTATCTTTTTGCTTTTCAGCTTGGCCTCAAAATCCTCATCCAGATCTTCAAAGCAATGTGCGGCCAGCTCATCGGGGTCACTGGTATTAAGATATCTGGCTGGTATTATTACATCAGTATCAACATTATGGCCATACTTTAAAGCCTTATCCCTGATAATCATAGAACCTCCTCGGGAGTAGAAATTTTTCCAGTTACCGCGGAAGCAGCTGCAACCGCAGGACCACATAAATAAACTTCGCTCTGGGGATGGCCCATCCTGCCCACAAAATTTCTATTGGTGGTAGATAAAGCCCTTTCCCCTTCTGCCAGTATTCCCATATGTCCTCCCAGACAGGGACCGCAGGTAGGGGTACTTACCACGCATCCCGCCTCAACAAAGGTCTCCAGGTAACCTTTGCGCATAGCTTCCAGATAAATATTCTGGGTAGCCGGTATAATGATTACCCTTAAGCCTTTTTTCACTTTCCTGCCTTCAAGTATCCTGGCTGATATTTCAAGGTCTTCAATGCGTCCATTGGTACAGGAACCAATAACCACCTGGTCAATATCTGTACCTTCAAGCTGGCTGGCAGGTTTGGCATTTGAAGGCAAATGAGGGGTGGCCACCTGCAGATCAATCTTTGAACAGTCTATGCTGTAAGTCTTGTAATAATGAACATCGCTATCGCTTCTATAAACATGGTAGGGTCTTTTAGCCCGCTGTTTTAAATACTGCTCTGTGGTTTGGTCAGCCTGGATAATGCCGAATTTACCGCCGGCTTCTATAGCCATGTTGGACATAGTAAACCGGGAGTCCATTGACATCTGCTCTATAACCGGGCCCCTGAATTCCATGGACCGGTATAAGGCTCCTTCTACCCCTATCAGTCCAATAGTATAAAGTATTAAATCCTTGCCGGTTACCCATGGATTAAGCTGGCCCGAATATATAAAATTCATGCTTTCTGGAACCCTGAACCACAATTTTCCGGTAGCCATTGCCACTGCCAGGTCAGTACTTCCCACCCCGGTGGCTGCTGCCCCCAGAGCTCCATAGGTACAGGTATGGGAATCCGCGCCCACTATAAGATCCCCCGCCACCACCAGGCCCTGCTCCGGCAACAGGGCATGTTCTATGCCCATCTTACCTACTTCAAAATAATTATTTACACCCAGATCACCGGCAAAACCTCTTACCATTTTACACTGCTGGGCTGATTTTATATCCTTGTTGGGAGTAAAATGATCAGGCACTATAATCACCCGGTCCGGATCAAATACTTCCGTTTTTCCTATCTTTTTAAATTCTTTTATAGCCAGGGGCATTGTAATATCATTGCCCAGCACTATATCCACACGGGCATCTACTATTTCGCCCTCACTCACAAAATCCCTGCCGCAATGTGCTGCCAGAATTTTCTGGGCCATGGTTTGCGGTTTCTCCTGTGGCAACTTATCCTCCTTTATTCAATGCTTTCTTTTATTCTGTTCATAGCATCAACATAAGCTTTAATACTGGCCTCAATTATATCCGTACTTATGCCGCTGCCCATTACTTCTGTACCTTCAGAACTTACTATAATCTTTACTGAACCAATGGCATCCTTGCCTTCTGAAACTGCTTCAATATTATAATCAACCAGCTGGGTATTAAGACCTACGATGTCATCAATAGCTTTAAATGAGGCATCAATAGGGCCGTCGCCCCAGGCTGCGGACTGCTGAAGCTTATCTTCTATGGTTATGCCTATAGTGGCAGTAGCCCTTACACTGGTTCCGCTTATAACCTGATAGTAATTAAGTTTAAAATACTCCGAAACTTCCCTGGTCTCATCTTCAACTATAGCTTTAAGGTCCTTATCATTGATCTGGCCCTTCCTGTCTGCCAGGCTTTTGAACCTGCTGAAAGCCCTCTCTATGTCTTCTTCGCTGAGTTTTAAGCCCAGCTCATTGAGCTTGTTTACAAAGGCATGCCTGCCTGAATGTTTGCCCAGTACCAGCTTGGAGGACTTAACTCCAATATCCTCCGGTTTTATAATCTCGTAAGTGGTTCTTTCCTTAAGCATACCATCCTGATGGATTCCAGCCTCATGCATAAATGCATTCTTGCCCACAATTGCCTTATTGGGAGCCACCACATAACCGGTAAGGTAACGGACCAGACTGCTGGTACGCATAATCTCGGAAGTATTTATATCGGTATAGACATCCAGATCTTTTTTTCTGGTATCTATAATCATGGCCATCTCTTCCAGGGATGCATTTCCAGCCCTTTCACCTATACCATTAACTGCACATTCCACCTGCCCGGCCCCCTTTTCAATGGCCATTATCGAGTTGGCCACCGCCAATCCCAGATCATCATGACAGTGAACACTGATTATTACATCTTCTATCCCCTTAACATTTTGTTTGAGATGCTCAATCAATCTAGAGAATTCATCAGGCAGAGCGTATCCAACCGTATCCGGTACATTTATTATTGTAGCCCCGCTGGCAATAGCAGCCTCATACAGCCTGCAAAGAAAGTCCCAGTCACTCCTGGTAGCATCCATGGCCGAAAATTCAACTATATCGGTATATTTTCTGGACCTTTTAACTGCTTCTGCAGCCATCTCCAGAGCCTGTTCCCTGGTTTTTTTAAACTGGTATTTCAGATGGATATCCGAAGAAGAGACAAAGGTATGTATAACCGGCTGCTTTGCAGGCTTAAGAGCCTGACCGGCAGCATCTATATCTTTAATAATCGCCCTGGCCAGGGCGGCTACGGCCTTTTCCTTAACCTTTTTGGATACTTCCTGCACCGCCTCAAAATCCCCCACCGAGGATATGGGAAAACCGGCCTCTATTATATCCACATTCAATTTTTCCAGCTGCTGGGCTATCTCCAGCTTTTCCTTAACATTTAAATGTATGCCTGGAGCCTGTTCTCCATCTCTTAAAGTTGTATCGAATATATATATTTTTCTTGCCATATAATACCTGCCTGAGCCCTAAGTAAGATTTACAATTCTTATGTTTTCAAAACCAGATATCTTCTTAAACCGTTCCAGCATTTCTGGACTGACCTCTGCGTCCAGGTTGAGCCCCATCACTGCATTTCCGCTTTTTTTCTTCCTGCCTACATGCATAGCCGCAATATTTACTCCCAGCTGACCAAATGCAGAACCAATTTTTCCAATCTGTCCCGGAACATCCTTGTACCTTATAAAAGCCATATAGTCTGAGGGAACCATATCCAGCTCAAACTCATCCACCCTAATAAACCTTGGCTTATTCTTCTTGCCGGTTATGGTGCCGGAAATTGACAGCTTGCCGTTCTTTCCTTCACCCTCCAGGGTTATAAGGTTTATAAAATCACTGGACTGACTGGTCTTTACCTCCTCCACCTTTAATCCATTTTCTTTTGCAATAAGGCCGGCATTAACCATATTAACCTCCCGGACAGAATACTTGTTTAATATCTGTACCATTATCCTGGACTTGAGAAGGCTGGTGTCATAATCAGCAACCTTGCCGCTGAATATAATTTTTATAGACTCCAGGTTTCCTTCAAAAAGGCTGCTGAATAGAATCCCCATATCATCACATAGTTCAAAATAAGGAGATAAAGCCTCCATAACCTCTTTAGCCACCGAAGGAGCATTGACCGGGAAGGCAGGGTTGCCTCCGTTTAATACCGATATAACCTGATCTGCAATGATGCTTCCTGCTCTGTCCTGTGCCTCTTTGGTGGAAGCTCCCAGGTGCGGAGTGCATACCACCCGGTCCAGTTCAAATAATGGTGAATCGGTGCAGGGCTCTTTCTCGTAAACATCCACTGCAGCAGCCGCTATCTGTTCATCCTTTATGGCTTGGGCTAAATCCGCTTCCACTACTATGCCTCCCCGGGCTACATTTAAAATAATAGTGCCTTTTTTCATCTTATTGAATTCCTCTGCCCCAAACATACCCAGGGTATCCTTGTTCTTGGGAAGATGTATGGTTATAAAATCAGCCACCTTATAAATATCTTCCAGGGTATCTGCTTTCTTTATGCCCAGCTGCTTGAATCTGTCTTCAGATACAAACGGATCAAAGGCAATTACTTCCATGCCCAGGCCCATAGCCTTCTTGGCTACCAACCCTCCGATCTGCCCAAAGCCTACAATACCCAGGGCTTTGCCTTCTATTTCCATACCCTTGAATTTAGACTTTTCCCATTTGCCGCTTTTAAGTGAGATATCGGCTAAAGGTATTTTCCTGGCCACTGCCAGCAGAAGACCTATAGTATGCTCGGCAACAGTAACCGCATTACTGGTAGGAGCATTTACTACCACAATTCCTTTTTTGGTAGCTGCATCCAGGTCTACATTATCCACACCGATTCCTGCCCTGCCGATTATCTCCATACTATCTGCTTTCTCTATAACATCGGCAGGTAGTTTGGTGGCGCTTCTGATTATGATAGCATTATAATCACCGATTACCTTTTTAAGTTCATCAGGACTTATGCCTTTTTTATCATCTACCGTAAAGTGCTTTTCCAAATCCTGTTTAGGTTTGGGGGAAATTCCATCTGTTATTAATACCTTTTTTTTCATAGCTATTCTCTTTCCTGTTTCTAAAAATAATTATTTTCATAGAATACTTTCTGGGCGGCAGCCACACCGGAACCTATCTCCAAATCATACCCAAGCTCGGCCAGTGCCAACTCCAGAGCTGAAATAGCAGTAAGGGTGTCAAACATACCGAACCAACCCAGGTGGCCGATTCTGAATATCTTGCCTTTCATCTTTCCCTGACCACCAGCAATGGTTACTCCATACTTGGTCCTCATTACAGTAGTCAACTTTTTTCCATCAACATCTTCTGGAACCATAACCGCAGTTACTGAGTCCCCCCGGTTTTCCGGTTTGCTTACAAACAGCTCCAGTCCCAGCTCTTCTACTGCAGTCCGGGTAGCCATAGCCAGTACATGATGCCTCACAAAAACCTTTTCCAGGCCCTCTTCCAGCAACATATCCAGGGCTTTGTTCATGGCCACTATGATAGAAATTCCCGGGGTCCAGGGAGTCTGTGGAGGAGTCCTTCTGGCTGCTTCCCTGGCATTAAGCAGATTAAAATAAAAACGGGGAGTGGTTGATTTTTCTATCAACTCCCAGGCTTTCTGGCTGACACTGATAAAAGCGCCGCCGGTGGGAGCACTCAGCGCCTTCTGGGAACCCCCTATAACCATATCCAGGCCCCATTTATCTGCCTCCAGGTCAGATGCCCCCAAACCACTTATGGCATCCACTATGCTTATGGCGTCATATTCTTTTACTATTTTGGCAATAGCTTCTGCGTCATTTAATACTCCGGTAGAGGTCTCGCTAAACTGAAACATAACCCCTTTTATACCCTTATCATTTTCCAGGGCTTTTCGTACATCTTCCGGATCTATGGCCTCTCCCCATTCATAATCAATAGATACTAAATCCAGGCCATACATCTTGCTTAATTTTTTAAATCTCTCCCCGAAGTTACCAACACTGGCAACCAGTACCTTATCACCGGCGGAAAATGCATTGGCTACTGCAGCTTCCATAGCCCCGGTACCTGAAGAGGTAAGAAAAAAAACATCGTTTTCGGTCTTTAAAAGTTTCTTCAGTTTATCAGTTACCTGGGTAAATATTTCAGAAAACTCAGGAGACCGGTGATGCATGAGCGGTCTGGCATGCTCCAGCAGAACATCTTCAGATATGGGTGTAGGTCCTGGAGTCATTATATATTTTTTAATCATTTTACCTCCTCGGTTATTATTTATTGATAGAGATTAAATCTTCCTGCTTCCCCTGCTGCAGGCAATTTTGCCCGTGCGGGTCAACTCCAGAATTCCATAAGGCTCCAGCAGCTCCTTGAGAGCATTAACTTTACTGGAAGTACCGGTTATCTCTATAAGTAAAGATTTCTTGGCTACATCCACGATATTTGCCCTGAAAATATTTACTATTTCCAGTATCTCGGCACGATTCCTGGCATCAGTAGCCACCTTAATTAATACCAGCTCCCTCTCTACAATATTATTAGGATCCAGCTCCTGTATCTTTAGTACATTAATCAATTTATACAGCTGCTTTATCACCTGCTCTATACCCTGCTTATCCGCATGCACGGTAATAGTTACTCTGGATACCCGGTCATCTTCGGTGGGGCCAACCGCCAGGCTGTCAATATTGAACCCCCTTCTGCTGAAAAGCCCTGAAATTTTGGCCAAGACTCCAGCCTTGTTTTCTACTAATACTGAAATTATATGATTCATATATACCACCTGCTTAATATTTCCATTCTAGCATTTCATTTATGGGAGCTCCCGGGGCTACCATGGGATAAACATTTTCTTCAGCTTCAATCCAGAAATCAACCAGAACCACTTTATCCAGATTTACCGCTTCCTTGATAGCTTTCTCCACCTGGTTCTTGTCGGTAACTCTTATCCCTACCCCACCATAGGCCTCAATCAATTTAACAAAATCAACACACTCCCGTATACAGGTATGTGAATACCGTTTATTGAAAAACAATTCCTGCCACTGTCTCACCATTCCCAGATATCCATTATTTAGAAGCATTATCTTTATGGGAATATTATTACTAACCGCAGTTGCCAGTTCTTGTGAAACCATCTGCAGGCTCCCGTCACCGGCAATATCTATTACTGTTTTATCCGGCCGACCTGTTTTAGCCCCTATGGCTGATGGCAAACCAAACCCCATTGTCCCCAGACCGCCGGATGAAACAAAGGTTCTGGGTTTGGTATAATTGTAAAACTGGGCCGCCCACATCTGATTTTGCCCCACTTCAGTACAGATAATGGCTTCGCCCTTGGTAACCTCATAAATCTTTTCTACAATATAGGCAGGCTTTAAATTTGGTGAATCCTTATCATACATCAGAGGGTATTTCTGCTTAAGATCCATTAAAAAGTCAATCCAGAGCTTCTTCCTGTCCATACTTTTTTTATTATCCAGTTCAAAAAATCTCTGGCTTAAATCCGCCAGCACATCTTTAGCATTACCAACAATAGGTATGATGGTGTTTACTATTTTGCCTATCTCCGCCGGATCAATATCTATGTGTATTATATCCGCATGGGGAGCAAATCCAGCCACCTTGCCGGTAACCCGGTCATCAAACCTGGCCCCTACAGCAATTATGAGGTCAGTTTCAGTAAAAGCTATATTGGCATACTTGGTGCCATGCATACCGGCCATATTCAAAGAAAGCGGGTTATGCTCGGGAAAAGAACCTATACCCAGCAATGAAGTTATTACCGGGATTTTAGCCTTGCCGGCAAACTCAGTAAGGATCTGGCTGGCCCCGGAAGAGATCACTCCTCCCCCGGAAAAGATAACCGGTTTCTTGCTTTCAAATATCTTTTTAGCCGCCTGTTTGATCTGTTTCTGGTTTCCCTTGTAAGTAGGCTTGTAACCGGGCAGGTCTATCTCTGCTGTAATATTTTCATCTACCATTGCCTGGGATATGTCAACCGGTATATCTATCAATACCGGGCCCTGCCGTCCGGTGGAAGCAATATAGAAAGCCTCCTTGATTATGGATGGCAGCATCTTAACATCCTTAACCAGGTAATTATGTTTGGTTATGGGTGCAGTTATACCGGTAATATCAGCTTCCTGAAAAGCATCAGTTCCTATCTCCGAAGTAGAAACCTGGCCGGTTATAGCTACCATGGGTATCGAATCCATATAGGCATTGGCAATACCGGTAACCAGGTTGGTAGCTCCTGGCCCCGAAGTGGATACACATACCCCGGTTTTGCCGGTAACCCGGGCATAACCATCGGCAGCATGTGCCGCACCCTGCTCGTGCCTGGCCAGTATATGCTTTATGTCTGAATCATAGAGAGCATCGTATAACGGTATTACCTTGCCGCCGGGGTAGCCGAATATTACCTCTACACCCTCTTGCTTGAGACAATTTATTATCATCTGTGCTC
This sequence comes from Actinomycetes bacterium, assembly GCA_022396035.1. Taxonomy (NCBI): domain Bacteria; kingdom Bacillati; phylum Actinomycetota; class Actinomycetes; species Actinomycetes bacterium. Next base: position 31,632 of record JAIOXO010000007.1, read on the forward strand.
CAGTTATTTTACTCATATCAACTCCTAAATAATTGAGTTAGTAACAACTTTATAACAGTTTAAATGATTATATCATTTTTTGTTACAATTTCAATTAATTAAATTATCATTTACTAATTATTCCAATACAGCACCCCTATGGGCTGAAGTCACCATTTTCGAATATCTGGCCAGATAACCCTCAGTAATTTTGGGTTGCGGAGCGCTCCACTTATCCAGCCTCTGATTTATGGTTTGTTCATCCACTAACAGGTTTATGCTGTTTGCCTGTATATCTATTTCAATAATATCGCCATCTTCAACGATACAAATGGGACCCCCGGCCTGTGCTTCCGGGGAAATATGGCCAATTGATGCTCCTTTGGTAGCGCCGGAAAACCTGCCATCGGTAATTAATGCCACTTCTTTATCCAGACCTATACCTGCAATAGCAGAAGTAGGAGAAAGCATCTCCCTCATTCCAGGACCACCTTTGGGACCTTCGTATCTTATTACCACTACATCACCACTCACTACCTTATTGGCCCATATAGCCTCCATAGCCTCTTCTTCACTATTAAAAGTCCTGGCCTTTCCTTTGTGTTTCATCATGTCCGGATCCACTGCAGATTTTTTCACCACACATCCCTCTGGTGCCAGGTTGCCCCAGAGTATTGCTATCCCCCCATCTTTTGAATAAGGACTGGAAACAGGCCTTATTACATCTGTGTTTTTAATATCAGAATTTTCAACATTATCTTTAACCTTTTTACCAGTTACCGTTAACATCTCACCGTTTAAAAGACCGTTTTTATACAGCTCATTCATCACTGCCTGTATTCCTCCGGCAGCATACAGGTCTTCTATATGGTACTGGCCAGCAGGACTGAGCCTGCACAGATTAGGAGTGCCCTTGCTTATCTGATTTACCAGCTCCAGAGAAAAATCAACCTTGGCTTCATGAGCTATAGCCGGAAGATGAAGTACAGTATTAGTAGAGCAACCCAGTGCCATATCTACAGTCAGGGCATTTTTAACTGTTTCAATATTAACTATATCCCTGGGCTTGATATCTTTTTCCACCATCTCCACCACCTTAAAACCTGCCTGCTTGGCCAGTCTTATCCTCTTGGCCAGGACCGCAGGGATGGTTCCATTACCGGGTAAAGCAAGACCAATAGCTTCTGAAAGACAATTCATGGAATTGGCAGTAAACATCCCCGAACAGCTTCCGCAGGTAGGACAGGCTTCTTCCTCCAGCTCATACAAATCCTGATCGCTGTATTGACCCTTCTTATATTTTCCTACTGCTTCAAAACAATTGGAAAGATCTATGGACTTAGATCCAAGACTTCCTGCCAGCATGGGGCCTCCGCTAATCAGTACCGAAGGAATATTCAGCCTTAAGGCAGCCATTAGCATGCCGGGAACAATTTTATCACAATTGGGTATAAGCACCAGGCCGTCAAAAGGGTGGGCCATAGCAGTAGCCTCTACACTATCCGCTATAATTTCCCTGGTAGCCAGGGAATACTTCATGCCGCTATGATTCATGGCAATTCCATCACAAACCCCGATAGTACTGAATTCGAGGGGTGTAGCCCCTGCCGTCCTTATTCCTGCCTTCACTGCTTCCGCAATCTTGTCCAGGTTAATATGGCCGGGTACCAGTTCATTCACTGAATTAACTACCCCTATAATTGGCCGTGATAATTCTTCATCGGTTAGCCCGGTGGCTTTTAACAATGAACGGTGGGACATTCTCTCTATGCCCTTTTTCATATCATCACTTCTCAATTTTCCTCCTCAAATTTTATGTATTTTTTAATATATCTAAATGAAATAATACAAATAGGTAAACCTCCGAAAAAAATAGGATTGAATAGCAAAGTAACTACCGGCAACCCTAAAGGTTTAGGATAGAATACCGACTAGTAATAGAAAGACTAAAGAAATAATGGCAACACAAAACACGCTGCTATCACACCAAATAGTAGCAAAACAGCTGTTCAATTTTCCTGCTATTGCCTTATTATCCATAATTCATAAAAGGAAATATAATTAGCCAATTATACTATCATAATTGTATTATTATAACAATAAAAATTAAATAAAAAAGGGCTGGTTTTCACCAGCCCTTTAATTTCAACCAGTACTTTATTCTATTTTCTGGCCACAATTATCACAGAATTTCTGATCTTGGCCTACTTCTTTTCCGCATGAAGGACAGAATCTTGCTGCCGGTTTGGTCTCTTTTTTAACTTCTGGCTCAGGTTGAGCTGCTGCCGGAGGAGTTTTCCTCTTTCTTAAAACTACCACTACAATAATAATAACTGCAATTATTATCAGCAAAGGAATAACTATAGCCAGTACTATAAGGGTTACTCCCAGAGCAACCGAGCCTGTATCTTCACCCTCAGCTGCTTCTTCCCCTACCGGGCCAGCTTCAGCCTCAGCGCCTTCTTCTTCCTGGGCCAACTCTTCGGCTACCGGACTTTCCCCTTCTGCTACCGCTTCAGCTTCTTCTTCAGTAGCAGCCAACGGCTCCGTTTCTTCTGCCAGGGGAACATCTTCACCGCGATCTATTGCTGCCTGACTGTTAGCCTTATACTCCTGAGCCTGCAAATGACCCTGGCTGGAATTAAGAACCGCATCAAAATATTTCATGGCCTCAGAATAATGAGACTGCCTGTACATGGCCAGGCCCTTGTCAAAATTATCATCAACCATTCCCAGCTTATTCTCTACACCATTACGGCTGAGCAAATCTTTTACATCATTGGACGGCCTTAAATAATTAATATTCTCAGAGCTTCCCATGGTAAGTATGCCAATTACCTCACCATTTTCATTCAATACTGGTCCCCCGCTGTTTCCAGGGGCAGCCGTACCGTCTACCTGAAGCACCTCGGTACCCTCCAGCATTTTCCTGGCGCTAATCATACCAGAAGTAACCGTAGGAGTCATTACGGATTCCCAGCTTATGTCTGCATTCCAGGGATAACCAATTATGGTGAGAGGATCCTGTATTTCTACCATGGAGGAATCACCAATAATAACACTGGATAAAGCCCTGCCGGTAACCGGCTGTATCTTTAAAATGGCTATATCTCTCTGGTCCCAGGGGCTGTAATCAATTATTTCTGCCCTTATATAGGTGGTATCAGGATTATCCGGCAACCCGGCAGTAGCAGTATTAAACTGCACCCACACTTCATGGTCAGGTTCTGGGGTATTCTGGCCTTCCACCTTGTAATTGTCATAAATCCAGTTCCAGTCAGCATCGGTCAGATCATAATAATCATCAGGATAGGTGTCAAAAATATAGGCATCCAATATCGACCATTTGATATTTACATAATCATCCTGGATAACATGGGCAGCAGTAACAATATGGCCGGTATCAGGATTAACCCCAAAACCGGTACCTCCCAGCGGACCGTACATATACTCCACAGACCAATCCTCAAAATTGGGATCATAAACGTACCCGTAATACATGGTGGTTACATAACAGATACTGGGCTGGGTCAGTATCAACTTGTCTTTAGCAGTAAACTCATAATCTGTAGCATCCTGTGCATATAGTGCCGAAGACAAACCCAGTGCCAGCATCAGGACAAAAACGAAAACGAAACCCCTTAATATTTTTTTAGCCATTTTTTTCTCCTATTTAGATTCCCATAATTTAATTATATATTTTTACCCTTTGATGTCAATAAATTATTATAAATATTATTAATATTTATATCAATACTTTTTTAAAAGTGTTGATACTTTCCGGGGAATCCAGCACTTCAAACTCCAAATGGTAATTTACCCTCTGGCCTGGTTGTATGAATTTCAAGGTTCCCTCCTGCCTTTCAATTGCCCTTCCCCTCACAAAACTATTTGCAGGTTCCAGACCGCATACGTATTCGCCATTACCCATCATTTTCCACTGCACCAGATGGGGCAGGCTGTCTTTATTAAACTTAACCGCGATACCCAGTCCCCTGCCGCTGTTAAACTGTGGGTTCACCAGAGCTATATTACTGTAGCCCTGGCGGTCAGCATTTATGTCATGGAAAAAAACCTGCTCTTTGTAACCATCTACTGGTTTACTAAACCGGTTATAGCTGTCAGTACCCTGCTTTGCCTGTTCATCCCTGGGCCATACCTTTGCTTTTCCTTCCAGAAGTTCTGTGACTTCATCAATTATGGGATAACCAATATTGATATGGTAAAGTACCATCAGGGGTGAAGTATCGCTGCCAATATTTTCCACGCTGTCTTCCAGAGTAATCTTAGGAGAATCCATCCATACAGTTATTTTTCTGCTCAGTTCAAGCTTGTCTCCAAAAACGCTAGCCTCTCTTACCTTCCCCTGTACAGTCATCCGGTAATTATCTCCTACCCATTCACCGTCAGCGCAGACACTATAGGCTGGAAGGTTTGATATACGCCCATGCTGACCTAATTTTTGACCCTGGTCCACACAGGGAGAACCCATATAGGTTAAACCGCAGGTGGTAACCAGACCCCCGAAGAAAGTCCTTAACCATTCCAGATCCCTGCTCTCATAAAATGCAGGGGAGGTTTCTCTTACCACTGAACGCCAGCTTACCGGAATGGACCGGTAAGAAAGCGAGGATATATCCAGTCCCCGGTCAGCCAGCACAGTCATATCAATACCGCTAACCGTCTTAATATCTATGCCTCTTACCCCCTTTTGCTGACCTTCAGAAAATTGGTAACACTTAATTCCGCCCAGCTGAGTGATGTCGCCTATCCTCCGGGTAACTTCACTTTTGGTTAACTCTTCACCAAAGAGCTCCATAAAACACCTCCGTATTTATTCCAATATCCTATGATAATAATCAATATATTCAGGAACAATTTTATTACAATCAAAATCCATAGCCCTTTTTCTGGCTGCCAGGGCCATCTTATCCTTAAGCTTTTGCTCAGATAATATATTTATGGCCGCTTCAGACATCCCCTTAATGTCTTCAGGATTAAAAACCAGCCCGCAGCCATAACCTTCCACCACCTCTTTAAGCCCTCCAATCGATGTCCCTATTACCGGGACCCCGCAGCTTAAAGCCTCCAGGCTGGCCAGACCAAAGCTCTCACTTAAGGAAGGCTGTAGAAATAAATCAGCCATACTCAGCAAAGACACTATATTATCCTGCCTGCCCATAAAATATACACTGTCTTTTAATCCCAGCTGCTTAACCAGTTGCCTGCAGTTTCCCGCTTCCGGACCATCTCCCACCATTATCAATTTACCAGGCACCTTTTTTCTTACCTGGCTGAATATACGAATTACATTGTCCACCCTTTTTACCGGCCTGAAGTTGGAAACATGCATCAGCACCCGGTCATTTTGGCCTATAAAATCCATTTTTGCCGCTTTTCCTCTCTTATACAGAGAAGTATCCACAAAATTATAGATTACCTTCATAGGCTTACTTACTTTAAATATGCTGTCAGTAGCCTCCCTCAAATAATTGGAAACACAGCTTATTCCGTCACTCTGCTCTATGCTGAATTTGGTTATTCCATAAAAAGAGGCATGATTGCCTACAATAGTTATGTCCGTACCGTGAAGGGTAGTAATAAATTTTAATCTCCTATTGGATATCTGCTTGGCCAGGTAAGCTGAAGCCGCATGAGGAATAGCATAATGCACATGGAGTATATCCAGATGTTCAGAATCAATTACTTCCGCCATCTTGGCACTCAGGGAAAGGCTGTAGGGAGGATACTTGAACAGCGGATACTCCAGGATTTCCACTTCATGAAAAAATATATTTTCATAGTAACTGTTCAGCCTGAAGGGCAGCCCATAACTTATAAAATGAACTATATGACCCCTTTTAGCCAGCTCAATTCCCAGCTCAGTAGCTACTGCCCCGCTGCCGCCATAGGTAGGATAACATGTAATTCCTATTTTCATGCTTATATATGAATATAGTTAAAAAAGTTCAAGGGATCGTCAATCTTAATATTATATTCTGTATAATACGGCTCGCCATACCCGGCAGCTATTTTTAAGCCATGGTACTTGTTCCTGGTATTTAGAACCTCCATAAAATATTTTGAAGACAGCCTGGTTTCGGATTGTTTCTGGTAATCACTGTAAAGCTGGGACCGGTAACTGGTTACTGCTTCCATCTTGGTTTTAAAATAATGGGTTATATCTACTATAAAGCTGGGCTCAAACTCATAATGCATCATATAGTTTATAACCACCCGTGGGCGGTAAGCGGGTAACGATGTCCTAAATTTTGCCAGCCCGGATATAAATATGCTGTCTTTTAATAATTGATAGGCATGTTCGTGGTCCGGATGTCGGTCTTTATGATAGGGGGTTATGACCAGGCGTGGTCTGCAGGCTCTTAACAGGTCCACTACTTTGGTACGGCTGGGAGTGTCATTGACTATATGGCCATCCTCCAGACCAAGGTTTTCCCTGATATCCAGTTTCAATATTTCTGCTGCCTGTTCTGATTCCCTGGCCCTGATTTTCAGATTTCCATTGGTGGAAAGCTCACCATGGGTAAGATCTGCAATGCCTGTCTTAAAACCGGCAGCCTTCATCTTGAGCAATAACCCTCCACAGCCCATTTCAGCATCATCAGGATGAGCCCCAAAAGCCAGTACACCTATGTCCATATTACTCCACCTCTATCATCTTATGACCAAAATCAAAACATCTGAATTCATTATAGATTTCATCTATTAACCTGAAATCATATTTGTTTATATAACTAATAACGCTTATCTCTCTTTCCTGCATATTACCATGGGGCAACAGGTTTAATTTTATCTTCTCTACTGCTTTTTTAATATGCTGGTTCTGTTTCTTGTATTGTGAGTACAGCTTATGACCAAGGACGGTAGTTTCACGGTCTATGTTTCTTTTAATTCTATCAAAAGTTGAAGAAATATTCATCAGGCTTTCAGACAATGCTTTTTCAGCTTCTTCTATATTTTCTGTTATTTTGCTGTTCAGGTCTTGAACTGCCCGGTTTATATCTACATCCATGTGCCTTTTTAACACCTGTTTCTCTATAAATCCCAGCTCTTCCCATATATACCGGTAATCAATCCCATATTTTTCCAGACTCTTGTTTACTCTCTTCTCTATCAGAGTAGCCGAAAAACGGGGGTAGATTACCGGCATTTGCACCCCGTAGAGCTTATAAACTGGCCCCAGCTGGGCAAAATAACTTATCTCACCCGGGCCGCAAACCGTTGCCACTACCGGAAACAGGCTATCCTGAATTATGGGCCTGAGCACTACATTAAAACTAAGGTCAGACATGCAGCCGGCAAATTTTTCCTTAATCTGACCGGCACTAAAAATTTGGCCTTCCCACCTGTATTGCCGGCCATCAGTCTTAATTTTTTCTCTGTTACCATCCCGGGTTACAAAAAAATTAAGGTAATTCCCCCTGTTTTTCAGCTGGGCATGGTACCCGCCATCCTTAAGTCTTATGCCTGCGTCATCTATCAGCTCCCCTGCTTTTATACCTAAATCAATATCTTTTTCAATCAAGTCTGATGACAGCTGTTTTATTTCCTCCATTGCCGGATCAATTATCACCAGGCCCCATCTGGAAAACAGCTTTAACATAAAAGAAGAAAATGTTTTGGAAAAACTGATTTTTCCGTTCTGCTCTGCACAGCTCAAGGACTCCCCTATAAAATCAACCAAGCTCTGTTTAAAATCAGTAGGTATAAGGTTTCTATCCAGCTGGTCTATAATCTCATCAATCTGGTCCTGGTTTAAGCCGAGGTCTGAGTACCTGATATTTTCCGGCAGTCTCTTTATGCTTATATTCTTCAGATTGCGGCCTATTAAATTTATATGATCTACCTGGGATATGTTGCTGTCATCTGAAGCATTCCAGAAACAGGGTATAACTTCCACTCCAAGCTCCTGTTTCAGACAAGCAGCCAGCTTGATAACGGTTATAGCTTTATAAATCATAAACAGGGGCCCGCCCAAAAAAACCGGTTGTTGTCCCCCAATCACCATCAGTGAATTCTCTTTGGAAAGCTTGCCTATATTTTTTAAGGTTTTCTGGCCGGCCCCCAACTCACCATTATATTTTTTTAGGGCTCCAGCCAGCCTTTTTCTGTACCCCCGGTTATAATTTTTTAAAACCTGTCCGGCCCGTTCATGATAGCTGGCCGGTGAGCGGTAATCATAATGGTAGAAATCCTTGAGATGCCCGAAATTAAAAAGATAGTCATAAAACAGCTGGTTATAGTAGAAACGCTTATCCTTTATAATGAAGTTATTTAAATTGGCCACTCTTTTACAAATTATTTAAAAATTATAATATAGGCATACTATAATATATAACAGATAAAATGGATAATATAAACCATATATATAAAAACCACCCCAAATCAATATATCGCGGGGTAATAGAAAATGCGGATGCAGCAGGTAATGCAGATTCAGCCAGCTTACAAACCAGGATTGGTTTCACTTCCCGTATCAGCCAGACCACTATAATAGATATAAAGTTTACCTGTTGCGGACAAGATTCGGCTGCAGTCTTTGCCAGCTACCTCGTCGGCCTGGTTAAAGGAAAAGATATATTCCAAGCAGCATTTATTAGCTATAGATATCTGCAGCCATATTTTAATGCTGTTCCAGGCAACTTAAAACCGGCAGCCTTGACTGCCCTCCGTGCTTTTTCTGATATGCTTTCCAGCTACTGGTCGTCTGCAAACCAAAAGCTTTACCCCCTTGACGACAACCGGGTAGTGGTTGCCATGAGTGGAGGCATAGACAGTTCCGTAACCGCTAAAATGCTGGTAGAGGAAGGTTATCAGGTTATAGGGGTAACCCTTAAACTCTTACCTGACAGTTTCAACTACCAGAATAAATCAGGAACCTGCTGTTCTCCCACCGATATCACTCTGGCCCGGCGGGTATGCCTGGAGCTGGGTATTTCCCACCTGGTGCTGGATATAGCAGATGAGTTTAAGGAAACAATAATAGATACCTTTTTTGATAAATATATGCAGGGCATAACCCCCAATCCCTGTGTAGACTGCAATCCCCGGATAAAATTTGGGCTGCTTCTTGACCGGGCCATACAGCTGGGTGCTGCCTATATGGCTACCGGCCATTATTGTATCCTGGAAAAAAAACAGGGCACCTGCATTATAAAAAAAGGTGTAGACCAGACCAAGGATCAGAGCTATATGCTGTGGAAGCTGAATCAACATCAGCTAAGCCATATTAAATTCCCACTGGGCGGGTACCATAAACGGGATATTAAAAAAATGGGCTCCCGGTATTTTCCCTTTCTTAAAGGAAAACCCGAAAGCCAGGATATATGTTTTATAAGCCCCCAAGGCTATCAGCATTATCTGGCTGCCAAATTTGGCACAGGAGAGGGAAATATACTAAACAGCCAGGGCCAGGTACTGGGCCGGCATAAAGGTTACCCCTATTACACCATTGGACAGAGAAAAGGGCTGGGTATAAGCCACGCCAGGCCATTGTATGTAAAGAAAATAATACCAGAACAGAACGCTGTGGTGGTAGGAGAGAAAGAAGAACTGCTGCAAAAAGAATTCAGGGCAGATCAATTGAATTTTTTAACCGGAAATCCCCCTTCCCAAAAATTCAGGGCCCAAATAATGATAAGGTATAATTTCAAACCGGTTCCGGCTACCATAGAATTACTGGACAGCCAATGTGCCAAATGCTGTTTCGATGTTGCCCAGCTGGCCATAACTCCCGGACAGTCAGCGGTTTTCTACCAGGATAACCTTCTATTGGGCGGAGGCATAATTACATAACAGCTGCAACTGCAATTTTTAAAATACCTGTAGATACCCTGAGCTGCCAATATTTTAGTTTTAAGTAATATTTAAGGTTTGTATTTAATTTCTTTTAAATACATAAAAAACATGTACTCCTTAATTTCATTTTCTTGCCATATCCTTTTGATGATCCTAAACTGAATATCAAAGAAAGGAATAACATGAACAATCTGGACCAGTACAAGAAAAAAAGAGACTTTAAAAAAACTACAGAACCCCAGGCAAAAGTCAAACCCGGCAAGCAGGGCCTGATTTATGCCATTCAGAAACATAAATCAAGAAACCTTCACTATGATTTAAGGTTGGAGCTGGACGGTGTACTCAAGTCATGGGCCATCCCCAAGGGCCCTTCTACCGATCCGTCACAAAAAAGACTGGCTGTTCCCACCGAGGACCACCCTATTGATTATGCCCGGTTTGAAGGCATCATTCCGGAAGGGCAATACGGGGCAGGTACAGTAATAGTATGGGATAAAGGCACCTACCGAAATTTGAAACAGGACAAAAGCACAGCAGAGTCTTTGCAGCAGGGAAAGTTGGAGTTTTTCATTCAGGGTAAAAAGCTGCAGGGCGCCTATGTTTTGCTCCAGACAGGCAAGAAAAATGATGATAATAGCAGATGGCTGCTTATAAAAATGAAAGACCAGCATGCAGATGCCCGCAGAAATCCCACCAGCACTGAACCCCGGTCAGTAATTAGCGGCAAAACCATTGAAGAGCTGGAAAAGCAAAATGACTGAAAACTCACTGCTTGAAAATATATTTTCAAAACAAAGGCTGGCCGGCCTTGACCCGGAAGAAATACCTGCCCGCTATAAGAGCTTAAGGGAAGATAAACCGCCCCACAAGGTCAGAAAGAAATAATGAACAAAAGAACCTATAAAATTGAAGGTAAAATCATAGAAGCCTCCCATCTGGAAAAAATTTTCTATCCTGGCCAGAAAATCCGCAAACAGGACATACTGGATTATTACCAGAAAATTGCTTCCATCATGCTGCCCCACCTAAAAGGGCGGCCACTAAATATGCACCGGGCTCCAGACGGCATAGAAGGCGAAACTTTTTATCAGCAGGATGCTCCGGACTATTTCCCCCGCTGGATAGACCTGATAGAAGTTACCAGGGCTGATGGAACCAGATTAAGCCATGCCATATGCAATTCAAAAGCAGCGCTGATATATCTTTCCAACCAGGCTGTACTTTCGTTTCATACCTGGTTGAGCACAGCTGGTAATATAAAAAAACCGGATAAAATGATTTTTGACCTGGACCCGCCGCCAGAAGGAGACTTCAGGTCGGTCATAGAGGGAGCGCTTATTATAAAGGATTCATTTGCCTCCATGTCCGTACACTGCCGGGTTATGACTACCGGCTCCAAAGGCCTTCATGTAGTAATACCTATTACCCCTGAATACAGTTTCAAGGAAGTCCGTGAAGTTGCCAGAAAAATAGCAGAAATCCTGGTAAGCAAATTCCCCGGCAAATTCACCCTGGAACCATTAAAGAAAAACCGGCAGGGAAAACTATACCTGGATTACGCAAGAAACTCTTTCGGGCAGACTACCATCTGTCCCTACTCTTTAAGGATTCTCCCCACCGCCCCCATAGCCACCCCCCTTGATTGGGAAGAGCTCCAAAAGCCGGGTATCGGACCACAAACTTACAATATTGGCAATATATTCCGGAGATTAGGCCAGAAACAAGACCCCTGGAAAAACATATACAGCCACAGCGAAAATTTGGAAACAATGAAAAAATGGTTGAATACTTATAAAAAAAGCTGATTATTCATTATTTTTTTCTTTATCCATTATTTCTTTTATCTTCCTCTGTTCCCAGCTGGCACCAAAACTCTTGGTAAACACAAATACGCCCATAGCATGCCAAAACAGGCCAAAACCCCAGGCCCCGGCTACAATTAGAAACCACAGAAAACCGGGAGAGGTTACCAGATTTATGACCATCAATACTATTATAACCGATATATAGGTTATAAGGTGGGCATAAAATCCTTTAATTTCCTCTACCCTTTTCTTTGCTTTTATATATTTTTCTTTTTCATCCATGGTCCCCTCCTTAGATTTCTTTCTTTATGGTAAAGACTATCAGTTTTACAAAACTAACCACAGTGGCGATACTTAAACCAATTATTACCAGGATAAGAGCCACAGTTACAACCGGGATCAGGATACTGGCAATATTTTCTGCCGGTATATTGCTGAAGTCAAAAGGAAAAATTGACAGCAGGGTTGATACCGAGGCAATGCCAAAAATATTCATTACTATGTTGGTTATCTGCCTTACCGAGTAATGGTCTATTATAATCATCACTATATTGCCTATAATAGAAACCACCACCGCTACCGTGAAGATAGGCAACCAAAATCTGAAATCATCGGTAAGCACCGGGTATCTGGTCCAGGTTTGCAGTGCGGAATTATATTCATAATATGCAATATAATGGTAGAAAAAATTAAAAAATACCAGAAATACTATACTCCAGGCTATGGACATACTGTATCCGGTTAATCTGCTTCCCCTGGTTCCTTCCTGCTTATAATTTTTTTTTTCTACAGTTGGGACCACATCTTTTGAACTGCTCTCTTCCTGTTTGGTATCTGAATCCTGTTCTTCTTTAAATACCTCGGCTACATCATCACCAAATTTTTTGGCTGCCTTTCCTGCTTCCCTGAACTTTTCTTTAACTTCCTCATCCTTGAATCTGTCCCCAAAAGCCCTGGCCGACCGGGAAGCACTTTCACTGAATTCCCTGGCTTTCTTTTTAAGTTCCGGATCATTAAAAACCTTGGATACCGCTTCTCCAAATTCTTTCATCATCTCACCAAAACTGCCGCCTAAATTTTTATTATCATTTTTCTCCTGTTCCATGTATCCTCCTTTATTTAAAATTTTTTTTTAAAATTTTAAAATTTACAATATTTAAAAAATATTTGACTCTATGTACCTGGCTACCGCCTGCCCCAGTATTTTATGGCTGGATTCCTCATAATGAAGTCCGTCAGTATCGCTGGGCTCTATAACATTGGCTACCTCCATAAAATGGCAGCCCTTTTGTTTGGCTATTTTTTTAAGGTAACCGGCTAATTGTTCTGACTTTGGCCCGGCTCCCTCAAACATTAGCGCAAACTGGATCAGTTTTCCTACCGGTGGGGGACACATAAGCAACAATTCCGGACTGCTGCCTCCAGGCCCGGCACCACTGCCCTGTATCATATCTACAAGCTTACCCAGTCCCAGGGCAATATCGTATGCGGAAGCAGAAAACTTTTTCTTAAAATCATTAGAACCCAGCATTAGAAGCACCAGATCCAGGGGCGCATGAGACTCCAGACAGGGGACCAGATAAGTCATTCCATTTTTATGTACCCCCTCTACCGGATCATCAAACACCGTAGTCCGCCCATTAAGCCCTTCTTCAATAATCCTGAACCCGGAACCCAACTCTTTTTGCAATATTCCCGGCCATCTCTGTTCCGGGCCATACCTTAAATCAGAGGCTATTACCTCCTCTCCCAGCTGATCAAATCCAATGGGCTTGCATCCATAAGTATTGGAATCGCCATAGCATAAGATAGTTTTCAACCTTAAATCCCCCCTAATCATCTAATTTGTTTAAATCTTCAATAACCTGATCTATATGGTTCTTCATGGCCTGTTGTGAACCATCAATATCGGTAACACTCATCCTGTGATAAATTTCATTATGCCATTTAAGTCCTCTGCCAGGAGAGCCCGGAACCCTGGAAATGGTTTTCATCCCCTGGATCAATAAATCAAAAATAAAGTTAAAAATACTGGAAAGGACATTGTTCTGGCTGCACCTTACAATAGTCCGGTGAAATTCATAATCTTCAACATAATAATCCTCATATTGACCCAGTTTTAAGAATTCTTTGGACTGGTCCAGGTGCTTTTTTAAAACTTCCAAATCAGAACTGTTTATATTCCTGGTGGCCTCTTTTATGGCTGCTGTCTCTAAAATCATTCTGACCTTAAGTAAATCCAGTAACTCCGTCTGGTTCATAAAAACATTCATATTTACCGGATTTAATATGGAGTTTAAGGAAATAGAGGATACAAAAACTCCTTTGCCGTGCCTGACATCCACAATTTTGGCCAGACTTAAAGCCTGGATAGCCTCCCTTATACAGCTTCGGGCTACATTTAACTTCTTTGCCAGCTCCCTCTGGGAATCTATCCTGTCCCCGGGTTTAAGTTCACCCTTTTTTATCCGATATACAATTTCATCTATTACTGCCTGTACCAGGCTTTTGTTTGATTCAGTCTGCATTTTTAATGTATTTATCTTCTAAACAATTTATTATTTCTATATATTTTTTTTAAAACCGTCAAAAGCAGCCTCTACCCTTACCCTGTTTTCTGAATATTGGCCTAACTTCTGCTCCAGCTCTGTCAGGTCCATGGTTACTATCTGTTTTCCAAAATGGGTAAGTATAAGGTTTTCAATACCATATTTTTTACACCAGTTGATAACCGTCCTGGCCCTGGTATGCCCAAAGATCTTACCGTCCCTTCTTCTAACCATGTTAATGTTTAAGCTTGATCCATCAGCAATAAGCGTATCCACGCCTTTAAATACAATGGATTTGTCAGTTTCGGTATCCACTATATCCGGAGCATAAACTATAGTCTTTTTACCCCCCAGCCTGAAACATACTGCCGGGCACCTTAGGGAGTGAATAACCCGGTAAGCAACTACTGATATATCCTTTATGCTAAATTTTTTCCCCGGTTCTATAATCCTATAGTTCAGGGGCTTATTCCGACTGTATTCCAGAGTTTCCCTGGTCAAATAAACCGGTATTTCTACAGCCTTGTTTTCTTCCACAGTCCACATATAATGATCCGGATGGGCATGGGTAATAAGCAGTGCATCAAAATTTGATATCTCTCTGTGCAGGTCGGGGTCATGCTTCTGCCCGTAGTCTATTAAAATTCTAGTGTCTGCTTCTTCAACTATAATGGAAGAATGGTAACGGTGAAGTTCACTACTCTCTTCAATTTCTCCCCTGGTACCAGGAAAACGGAGGATCATATTAATACCAAGCCTCATATTATTCTAAATATGAATAATTCTACCATAGAACGGCATCGAATATTAATAGCTTTTCTTAAGCTTTTCCCATTGATCTAAAATTGAAAGGACCTGGCTGTCAGTAACATCATGCCAGTTCTGGTAAACTTGGGCTACCGCCCTGAAATTTTCAGGCATCTCAAGCACCACCAGCCGGTCAGCCTTCCGAGAAACCAGGGATGCTGCCCGTAGCCCAGCTACCGGTACCGCAACCACCACTTCTGCTACTTTCTGGTGGCGGCAATAATTTATTGAAGCCAGCATGGTGGAACCCATGGCCAGCCCATCATCTACCAGCATAACGGTCTTTGCGGAAATATCGGGCAGGGGTTTGCCTTTTCTTAATATCTTTATTCTCCTTTTTATTTCTTCAGACTGCTCTTCTTTTATCCTTTCTATTTCCCCGGCAGAAAGCCAGCTGGCAGCCTGCCTGTGGATATAGGTGGAACCATCTTCGGAAATAGCTCCAAATCCCGATTCCGGGTTATTAGGGAAAGGAAGCTTCCTGGTTATCAGAAGATGCAATGATGCCTTTAAGTGTCTGGCTACTTCAAAACCTATCTCTACCCCGCCTCTGGGTATAGCCAGTACCAGCACTTCTCTATCCATATATTCTTCAAGAGCCATCGCCAATCTGGCTCCTGCATCTTTTCTGTCTTTAAAAAATTTAGTCATCCCGCTTTAACTTCCCGTGCTTGTCCTCAATATTTTCAGTTATGTTCTGGTAGTCACCTTCAGAGTATTTTTCAGGTTTTCCAAATACCACCGAGACCCTGGGCCTCCTTGGCATATGCCCTAAAGGCAGCAACCCATTTTTCAATAATCCATACAGGCCATTTATCTTTACCGGTACTACGGTTGCTTCCATATCTTTGGAGATCATCCCTATTCCCGGCTCAAATGATTTTATTTTACCATCAGGAGTAACCCTGCCCTCGGGGAATATTATGATTGACCAGCCCTGGTCCAGCAAACGGCCTATATTTTCCATACTCTGTTTGAACCCGTAAGTACGGGAAAGAGGAGTGGTATTCATGGCCAGATTGACCAGTAAATAAAAGCCTGCAGCTTCAATAAACCTTCTGACCCAGCAGCCCTGGCGGTAAAAGAAATGGGTAAAATGATGTTCTATGGACATAAGTACAGTAACCTTACGCCTCAGGGCCAAGGGCAAACAATAAAGTATAACCAGCGTATCCAGATGGCTGGTATGGTTGGCTGCAAATACCACCGGCTCCTTGGCCTGTTTTAAATTTTTAATACCATATGGTTTCAGTTTTATCAATATCCGTATAAAGGGGTATATAATATACTGAAAGATTGTCCTTACCACCGTTACCGCAAACCAGTAAGGGAAATTATAAAAGGGTAGCTTCTTGCTTGTCTTCTGGGGAGAATTAATATATTTTTTCAATTCCCCCACTGTAGTATCCCTGCTTATAGGTATCTGGTCAGCATCTATATTGTATTCATTTTCTATCTCTACCGCCAATTTTATGGTATCCAGGGAATCCAGTCCCAGGTCCCCTGAAAGCCTGGACTCCGGCTTATACTTTTCTCCACTAATATTATGAACTGATCCCAGCAAACGGTACAGCTGATCTCCTTCTTCCCTGGATTCGCTGCTTCTATTTATCATTTTGGCTACTTCTGCCTTCTTCACCTTTAGGGTTGAGGTCCGGGGAAAATCATGTTCCGGCCAAGCCGTCCAGTTATCTATTTTTTGATGGGTATCCAGGTTCTGATTAATTGATTCTACTGCCCGGCTTAAGTCCACTTCAGAAGATTTTGGGAGCAGCGCCGCATATACCTGTACAAAATCTTCATTTTTCAAACCAAAAACCACCCCGTCTTTTATATCCGGGTGTTTCTTTATTTCATTTTCTATATCTTCGGGGTACACATTGGTTCCATCCGGACGCACAATAACATCATCCCCGCGCCCTTTATATATTATATTTCCCTGTGAATCTATTTCTGCCAGGTCTCCCGTTTTAAACCACCCGCCGCTATAGGCCTTTTTGGTCTGCCCGGAATCAAGGTAATAGCCGGGGCTGACATTATCGCCTTTTACATATATCTGGCCATCTTTGATTTTTACCTTCTGCCCTTTTAAAGCCCTGCCTATGGTGCCGGCTTCAGTACTGGGATCAGAAAGGGTTACCAGGGGCGCAGTTTCGGTTAGACCATAACCCTGGAAAAGGGCATAGGCCAGTCCTCTCCAGAACTGGTCCACTGCCGGTTCCAGATAAGCACCCCCCACTATAATGGCGCAGAACCTCCATCCCAGCCTTATATGCAGCCTCCACAGTGAGAGAAACCTGTAGGGCCAGTGTTTCTGTTTAATCTGTTCAAACTTTTCTCTAAATTCTTCGTCATCAAGCCCATATTTGCTGCTTACATAGTCCTTTAAAATTTCCAGCATCCGGGGTAAAACCCCTATAGCCCATACCCGGTATTGTTTTATAATTTTGATTATTCTGGCAGGATTAAGCATATTGGTATAAACTACAGAACCTCCGATTATAAGGGGGGCAAATATTCCAATCAGTTGTCCATACATGTGGGACAAGGGAACCAGTGAAAGTAGTTTAAACCCCAGCATTAACCTGAAAGCCCATTTCCATTTATCCAGAGCAGGCTGTACGGACTGTAAATTAGCATAAATATTTTTGTGATTAATAACCACTCCTTTAGGCCTGGAGGTAGTACCGGAGGTAAATACTATTTCCAGCATACTATCCGGGCTGGTGGATCCGGGTTCTGCAGCTTCCATGTCATTTATATAACCAAAAAGGTCTTTCAGAAAGTACCTGGGGATTTCCTGAATATCAATATCGGATTCATTTTTACAAAAAATACAGGCAGCCTTTACCTTTTCCTGAATCCTGCGGATAAAAGCCCTCCCTGACCGGTTATCGACAGGTACCACTGCCACCCCCTGCAGAATACAGCCAATGAATACCACTACCCACTCCAGGCTGTTTTCGCCTTTAAGAAGTATCTTGTCTCCCCCACTGATACCCTGCTGTTTTAAGAAAGAGCCAAACTTGAGACTATATTCCAGCACCTGTTGCCAGCTTGCAGTTTTTTCCCTGTATTCGGACCGGGCTACAACTTTACCCCTGTTGGATTTTAAATGGTTATATAGGTATTGCGCCAAATTTGATTTCATGAATTAAATGCACCCCATAATTAGTATAAATTACCCACCCCAGGTATTCAACCGCCATAACATTAGGCCAAATTCTTGAAATATTGTTGTTACAGGTCCGCTTTGTTAAAATTTTATAAAAGATGAATATAAATAATGGAGATACGCAAAATGAACAAAACCATCATACTTAAGATAATAGCCATTGCCGCCTTATTGTTTTTAATGGCCTGGGTAATGGCCTGTATCCCTGATTTTTTAAGAACCAGCCAACAGCCACAGGCTACCGATTCCCAACCTGCTGCTGCCGGCAGCCTTGAACAGTTTAATCAGAATATAAGAGATCTGGTAAACAAAGTACTTCCTTCAGTGGTAAACATAAGAGTAGGTATACTGGAAGAAAATATACTGGGCCAGACCCAGCTACAGGAAGGAGTGGGCTCGGGAGTAATATATGATGAACAGGGCTATATTATAACCAACAGCCATGTAGCGGCTGATGCCCAGCAGCTAATAGTAACCTTGAATGATGGAACACAGGTTGAAGCAGAACTGGTAGGAGCCAGCCGGGATACCGATATTGCAGTTATAAAGATAGACAGCAACGGTCTGAAGCCGGCAAATTTTGCCTCTATTGAAGACCAGCATGTTGGAGACCTGGTAATAGCAGCAGGCAGCCCCTTCGGCATACAGCAGACAGTTACTATGGGCATCATCAGCGGCAAGGGAAGGACACTGCCTGTTTCCTCCGACCAGCTGCCTATTGTGGATGCAGTGCAAACCGATGCAGCTATTAATCCTGGTAACAGCGGGGGACCGCTAATAAATATAAATGGAGAAGTTATCGGAATAAACACCATGGGTATTAGTGCTTCCGGAACCAGTTCCGGGGTTGGTTTTGCCATACCCAGTGATACTGCTACCAATATTGCCGACCAAATCATACAATACGGCCGGGCCAGAATTCCGTTTATAGGCATTGAAATAACCGCCAATAATACTGAAATACCAGGAGTGGCTGTAGGCAACATAGTTGAAAATTCTCCGGCATCCAAAGCAGGAATCAGGACCGGTGATATCATTGTTGAGTTTGACCAAAAAAGTATAACCACTCCATTCGACCTATTGTCCCAGCTGTTAAGAAAAGATTGTGGCCAGGAAGTTGAATTAAAGATTTACAGAGACGGAGACTACCTGTCTATAATGCTGGAACTGGAAGAATGTCCAACCCCTCGGGACTAAATTTTCTGGAATTTAAACTTGAGGGCACGCCGCCAAAAGTCAAATTTTGATTTCAACTCCTCCCTGGAATTACCACCCAGATTTATTACCCCGTACCGGTAACTCCGGGCATCCTGGAGAGTTGCTGAGAGATTTTTACCCGGATATGCATAAATTTCTATTCTGGCCTCTTCAAATTTGTTCATTACCTGCTTTATCTGTTGGGGGGAAGGCACACTCAGTACTTTCATGTCTGAAAACTTTCTGAGTACAAAACTGGAACCAAACTTAAATTTTCCTTTCCGGTTAAAACTGTAATCAGGCTTTTTGCCCAGAGATAAATCCAGCTGCAGCCGGTAAGTATTTATGCCGTCGACCTTCTCTACCAGGTCTGCAAACTGGGAACACATCCTGGGATTTATTTCAATAATACTCAAACTCTTATTTCTGCGGTTATAGAAAAATTCAATATTAAAAAGCCCGTTTCCATAATTTAGGTGACTCAACCATACTCTGGAAACATCCATCATCCTCTGCTGAACTGCACTGTCTATAGAACTGGGATAATCAAAGCGCTTAAAGCTCTGGGTATCTTTATACATAATAGAATCAGTTATTCCTATGAAAAAAACCTGGCCTTTATACACATAACCTTCCAGGTTAACCTGCTGACCAGTGCATATTTTTTCCGCCATAACATAACCGGCACCCACTGGCAGCAGGGTATATTTTTTTAGCATTCGGTTAAAAGGCTCAACAAACTCTTGTATATGGGCCCTGCTGGCTTCCATATATTTTAAAAACTGATTGGTATTTTCAATTCTGCAAGCAAGTATGGAAAAAAAAGATTTTACCGGTTTTAGAAAAAAGGGAAAACCGTAAGGGGGATCCTCTTTTTGGAATGGATCCAGTAATTTATATTCCGGCACCATGGGCCCAAATAATCTTGACTGCATTTCTCTTGAATAGTATTTATGCTGGCATAAAAAATTTGCCGCCACGTTTACCCCATCCGACCCTATCATGTTTGCTATTATACTGGCCATTATAGATGCGGGATAATCATGGGTGCCAATTACTGCGTCTATTTTTTCATGTTTAATTTTTTTTATAACATATTCAATAAACACCAGGGGATCAAAACTGCTTAATATTTCTCTGGTATCAGCACCTTCATAGATATAATTATGGTTATATCCCAGCCGTGGGATTTCTCTAAGATCCCTGAGGGTGGGACATAGTATGAGTATGTTTTTCATTAAGCTAAATAATAATGCAAGAAACAAAAAAAATAAAAAAATATTTCCAGAGATATTGACACCAGCAGCTGGTTTTGGTATATTTATTATTGCCTTAGGAAAAGGAGGCAACATCTGGGAGTAGCTGAAATTGACCTCCGAAAGGAAGTAGGAAAGTAAGCTAAAATTCTGGATAGTACCTAAGAAAAGTCCTAAGGTTGAGTCCCAAGGTGTTAAGTAACCTAAAGTGTGAGCAAAGGTGAAAGATAACTTGGGACTTTTTTATATCCCCTGCCCCATTACATTGCAAAAACATGTTAAAATAAGTAAAATATTAAAATTACTATCAAGGGGTAAAGGGGCAATCAATGGTTAATCCCAAGTTTGCATATTTTGAGGGGAAAATTGTACCAATAAGCGAAGCAAAAGTAGATATCAGGACCAACTCACTACAATACGGAACCGCGGTTTTTGAAGGCATAAGAAGTTACTGGAACCAGTACCAGCAAAAAAATTATATATTCAGAATGAAAGATCATTACCAGCGTTTGCTGGAAAGCGGCCAGATTCTAATGATTAACCTGGATAAATCCATACAGCAGCTTTCAGAAATAACCATAGAATTGTTAAAAAAAGAAGATTATCATGAAGATTCCTATATCAGGCCTTACGCCTATAACAGCGGATTAACCATAGGGCCAAAACTGGTGGATAATCCCCAGGATATTTTTATATATACCATACCTCTGGGCAATTACCTGGAAACCAGTAAACCCATTAGTGTCTGTACCTCCTCCTGGACCAGAATAAATGATAACAGCATACCTCCCAGAGCAAAAATTGCCGGTTCCTATGTAAATGCAGCCCTTCAAAAAACCGAAGCCTTGTTAAACGGCTATGATGAAGCCATAGTCCTTACCTCTGACGGTCAGCATGTAAGTGAAGGGAGTGCCATGAATATTTTCATAGTTAAAAGAGGGGTTCTGATAACTCCGCCTGTTACCGATGATATCCTGGAAGGAGTAACCAGGAATACGGTGTTGGAACTGGCAGCCAATGAACTGGGTATAGAGGTAGAGCAAAGATCTGTGGACAGGACAGAATTATATACCGCAGATGAACTCTTTTTCTGCGGTACAGGCGCCCAGATATCCCCCATAGGATCAATAGATAAGAGGATTATTGGTAACAACACTATGGGTACTGTAACTAAAAAATTGCAGCAACTATACTTTTCCATAGTCAAAAATGAAGTAGATAAATATTCCCACTGGTGCACAGAGGTTTAAAGCCCGCAGAACCGGCTATAGCTGCAATAGGAGCATGCCTGAGTCTTATTTGCTGAAAAATTACCCGATTTAATCCCGGATATTGCCTCTAAAAAGCTCTGCTTAATCTCCTTAATATGACCGGGGGTAAAACATATACTCTGCTTATGATTATTTTTTAAAAAGAACAGGAAGCACTCTATTCTGTCAATACTTACTGACCATATCTCCGAACAGGCCAGGGCATATGCGGCCAGCTGGCGCATATAGCTTATATTCATCTTGCTGTTTCTGCACTCAGCCACCTTGTAATCAATAATTCTGTAATTTTCCCCATCTAGTTTATCCAGCCGGTCCACTTTGGAAGTAACTATGTTTTCAGAAAGCTTAAGGTAGATAAGCTGTTCCAGCCATACTCTTTCTACCTGATCTACATTAAAAAACGGACTCCGGGCATAGAAGCCAAGATAGTTCTGTATATCTTTATCGGTGGTTAATTTAATTAATTCCTGCTGTCCGATTTTCGGCAAGGAAAGTTTGGCCAGAGCGGCCTTCTCCAGCAGTTTGTGAACTTTTTGTCCTGTTTTTATAGACTTATTCAGCGGTTCGGGCAAAGACATAACGTACTTATACCTGTACATGGCAGGGCATTTTAAATAATCCAGGATAGAGGTCAATGAAAATACATTCTGGTTTATGGTTTTTTTCTTGGTTCTAATTTTACCCTCCGGGGGGTGGACCTCTGTTTTTTTATTTTTCCCCGCCCGGGTCATTATATACTGATTTGCTTTTTTAAAATCAATTTGGGGATAACTAATTTTCTTCTTACCAGCCAGAAATTTAAAAATTCCGCTGTCTTCTACCTTAAAAGCCTGGCCAGGAATCAGGTCTTGAAGATAATCGCTGCCTGCCTGGTTAAGAACTTTTAGATTGCCAAAATCCGACAGATCTTTAAAAAAGGGAACTATCTTTTTTTTGGATTTTTCATTTTCCATATCATACCGGTCCCTGTACTGGCTATGGGATAATACTAGCAACTTCTTTGCCCTGCTGCAGGCGACATAAAAGATTCTTCTCTCCTCTTCTTCCCTGATCTTTTTTAACTCCTGCTTAAATTTAGCCTGGCTGCCAAACTTGCCCTTCTTTTGCCATATACGGCTATCTTTTCTTAGGCTGGAGGGTAATACAAACTTTGAGTTACTACTCTTTTGTTTGTAATCATTGGCCCATAGCATGGGTAAGAATACTACTTCAAATTCCAGACCCTTGGCAGCATGGATACTCATAATTTTTACCGAGTCTTCACTGCCGAATTCAATGCTGTCAGGACCCTCATAATCTGTTTTGGCAACCTGGCTTAAGTAAGTATTAAAAGCACTTAAATTATTGCCGCTAAAATCATCTTCAAAATCACTGGCTATTTTAATTAGAGTCTCTACATTGTTGATCTTTTTTTTATAGGAAGAACCAAAGTTGGATTTCAGATGATTCTGCAGTCCGCTATGCTGGTAAATCAGGCTAACCAGCTCTTTGAGCTTAAGAAGACTTGATTTCTGTAAATAAAAATTTAACTCCTGTAAAAATCCGGCCAGCCTTGATTTAGCCTGGTTGCTCACATGAGTATTTTCACTGCTGTTTTGCACTCCGGCCAGCAAACTTACTGTCCTTCCCTGGTCCGGCTCTCTTTTTAAAAAAAATATATCCCTGTCTCCCAGTTTGTACTTATCTGATTTTAAGATATAGAGAAGACTGACTTGGTCAAAAACATCATAAACCAGACGTACCCAGGACAGTAAAAAAAGTATTTCCTTTTCAAAATAGAAACTCTTGCTTCCAATTATCTCATATCTTATATCCATTTTTTCCAGCTGCCTGATGATGGTATCAAACTGTTTCCGGCGATTTAAAATGGCCATATCTTTCAATCTTACCCCCTGCTGGTTAAGCCTGCTTATCAGGCTGGCCATAGTGGATGCTTCCTGCTGGTGGGATTCCTGGTAAAAAAAGCCTACCTCTGACTGCCCGGCATCTTCCGCAGGCTTTAATTGCTTTTCAAAACGGGTTTCATTGGCTGCTATAACCTTATTTAAAGCTGAAATTATGTTCTGGCCTGACCTAAAATTAACCGTTAGATAAAAATCTTTTACCCGGCACTGCTTAAATAAATCCCAGAGGTGAAAATTAAGAATATTTTCAACACATGCTCCCCTGAAAGAATATATGCCCTGATCATCGTCACCCACTACGGTCATCTTATTATCGGGGCCATTAAGCATGGCCAGAAAATAAGCCTGGGCGATATTGGTATCCTGAAATTCATCTATAAAAATGTAGCTGTACCTTTTTTTATATTTCTCTCTTATAGATTTATTCTCCTTAAATAAAAAGTAAGGAAGGTACACCTGGTCCTGGTAATCTATGCAGTTATTGTCTTTCTTTAACTGTTCATATTTGCTGTATATAAAAGCAAGGTCTTTCTGTACCTTTACCGCTTCCTTTTCCTCTCTTAATAAAGCACTGCTTTTATAATCCTTTATAAAGGAAGAATTATTCTCGGTATAATGCTTTAATTCATCAGGAGTAATAAGGTTGTTCTTGAGGCTGTCAATATAGGACATTATATCCTGAACCGCCTTACCCGGTGATTTCTTTATGTCTAGATATTCAAATTCATGTTGTTTAAATATCTGGTATATCAGCTGCCAGGTCTCTGCACTGGTTAACACCCGGAAGTCTCTTCCCAGGGTAAACTGGAAACTGTTCTCCTTTACAATTTCATTGCCGAAGGAGTTAAAGGTATATATGTTTATATCATCAAAATCAGCACTCTCAGTATTATCCCTTATCCTGGTCCTCATATTTTCAGCTGCATTCCGGGTAAAAGTCAGGGCCAGGATACGGGAAGGACTGCACTTGCCCCTGTTTATGGTGTCGATTATGCTTTTAGTTATAACCCAGGTTTTGCCCGATCCGGCGCAGGCAATCACTCTCTTTATCCCACACTGGCTGTTTATTACACTGGCCTGTTCATCGGTTAGCTCTATAGTTTTACCCATAATATTTCTCACAAAATATCTTGTAGTCACAATTGCTGCAGTTAAAATAATCCCTGGTCGGGCCAAATTCTTCCTGCTTAATATGGCCGATGATATCCTCTATCAGCGCTACCAATTCCTTTTCCTCATAATAATGGTCAGGCATTTCTGCTACCGGCTTTTTTTCATTGCTTAGACAGATATATTTTAATTTGACCCTGCTACCTTCTAAAAACTCAAAATCAGGGCTCCGGTCCAGGGCCATCCGGTAAATTTTAAGCTGTATTTCGTCCTGTAAATCATTGTGGTTGTAATTTTTTGAGCTGGACTTGTAATCTATCAGTTCAATTTCATTATCGGTAATGAAATTTATCTGGTCCACCTTGCCCTTTATAGTATAATTGTTCAGCTTAAAGCTGAAAGGTTTTTCATTTACTGACTGCTGTGGGAATGGGGGCATCAGATTACAATAGAAATTTTCAAAATCAGCCATAGCCCTGTCCAGGGCATCCTTTTTTACTGCTTTAAATTCAAAATCTTCTGCCTCAAATAACTCTTCTATAATTGACTTTAATCTTTTCCAGGTAAACTCCTTTTGCTGGAAAAATGATTGGATTATCAGGTGATACAAACTCCCAATCTGCATGGCCAGATTAAACCCGGTTTCAATCCTAAAAAAATAATCATACTTGTACCTTAACGGACACTTCCTGTAAGCATCCAGAGCGCTATAGGAAAAGCTGGGCCAGAATACCTGAAAAGGATGATTGGAATTGGTGGTAACCTCAATATTTTCCCACCAGCCTGGGGGAGGCCACCATTTATCTAAAAAATTTATATATTTTTTAAGTTTATACCGGGAATAATATAAGCCCTTATCTCTTCTGTAGGCAAGCACCAGAGCCCTTCTTTTTATCTGCCAGCAATTCATTTTATCCATAGCAAAGCCAGGCTCATGATCAACTGTATCTATTTCCATATCCCTGGCTATCTTTTTGAGGTCCAGGTAAAAAGCTGAATAAGGCCGGACTTTACTGGAAGTTATATACAGATAATCTCTAGCCCTGGTCATTCCCGCATACAGCAACCGTCTTTCATCTTCAGTATGCCTCTTTTTGAGTTGTGAGGCTGAAGGTTTATCCCCTTTCTCCAGATATCCGAACAACTGGAGGTCATAACTCTGGGGCAAATAAAGAGTTGCCGGTATATAGCCTTCATTTAAAAAAGGAATAAATACTGCCCTAAATTCAAGGCCTTTGCATTGGTGGAAGCTTAAAACATTTACCCTGCCTTCCGGTGAGGCTGAAATGCTCTGCTCGATTTCTTCTATAAACCTGCTCTCTATAACCTGGTCCAGAAAATCCAGATAATGCTCTGTAGCAGCAGAGTTGTTATCCTCATTAAAACTCTTTACGCTTGACAGAAAATCATTTACCGGCTCCCAGTCAAGACTGGTTTTGCCCCATAACCCCAGGTATTGATCGTGGATCAGCTCCAGAAGGAAATCAAATACCGGCACCTGCTGAAGTCCTTCAAACTTGTTCAGGCATGCCAGAAATTGGTTTATCTTTTCTTTTTTCTCATAATTTTTATCTTCCTTTAAAAAATCTATAATATGCTCATATTCCTGTTTATGGCTTTCATATCTTTTTTTAATTTCCTTAAAATACAGTGGGTTGATATCCAGCACTGAAGAAAGCAGTATGTTTTCCACCAGATAATCTAATTCTTCTATCTGCTGATAGGGCCGGCCAAACAGCCTCAACACATTTAGCAGGTACCTGACTTTTGCATTGTCCAGAATAGTCCTGGAGCCCCTTCTGGAAAAAGGAATACCGTTCTGGCCCAGGGCATTCTCTATGATATGGGTCTCATAACCAAGCCCCTTTATTATTACGGCTACCTGTTCCAGGGGTATTTTTTTGTTTTTCAGCCCTTTTATTTTCTCACAAATAAACTGCGCTTCATCCAGCATATGGTGAAAATCTTTTATCCGGACCTTGCCCCTGCCGCCCCTGCTTATTGATTCTTTGTCCAATCTGTCGCTGTTCAGATTTATAAAGTGCTGGCTAAGTTCATTTATATCCCTGCTGTTTCGATAGTTGCGCTTACCGGTTATAATGTTTTTTTTGCCGGTCCTGTCATATACCCTTCTAAAGTTCTGGGACATGGATCCTCTGAAACTGAAAACAGCCTGGTCATCATTTCCAAAAAAAATACAGTTTTCACATGAAATCAAATCTGCAATGGTCAGCTGGGCCGGGTTTGATTCCTGGAGCTCATCAAAAATTATATAATCATATTTTTGCCTGTACTCTTCCCTTACTGCTTCTTCCTTTTGAAGTATTTCTGCTGTGTGCTGAAGAAGCAAGCCATAATTGTAAGCATTTCGGCTGTTTAGTTCATTAAGGTACTTCAGGTATATGCCTCCAATTTCAGACAAAGCCTTGCTGTAATAAGGATTGAATTTATCCAGTATTTTCCGTGGTTCCAGCAGGCTTTCCTGGGCTCTCAGTATGAAATCAAATACCTCCTGGGTATAGCTGTTGGCTATGAACTTGTTTTTATTAAGATAATTTATGCTAATAGCATAATTCTTTTTATCCAGGCTGGCCATAACCTCAGATAGCAGGGCCCATTGCTGGGTAGAGTTTAATAAATTAATATCGGTATTAAATTCCAGCGGCCGGGTGTTATCATGCAAATTTTCAAGCAGAATTCTGCTGTGGTAATGTTCTAAAAAATCAAGGCAAAAGGAGTGAAAGGTGTTTATAGGAATCTCTACCTGGCTTTTGGGAGCAGCCAGGGCTGTTTCTTCCCTTATAATCTTGGCCCATTTACGGTTAAAGCAAAAGACTAAAACCCGGTGGGGAGCCACCCCGCCATCCCCTACAAGATAATTTATCAGCCCAATTAAGGCTTGGGTTTTACCACTACCCGGCGGACCGGTGACCATAATATTGCCGGTACCCAGCAATTTTTTTATTTTATTTAGCATTAATTTGCTTCAGTTCTATTAGTATTTCCTTAAGCAACATAAGCTCAAGCCTTCTGTAGTCAATATCGTTGGTAAGCTTGGCCCATTTCCTGGGATTATCTTCAGGTATATATTTATCCAGTTCTGATAAAATATCTCCCATAGTAGCTGCCTCCCCTGTATGTAGTTTTGTCAAAATGTATATGAAATTAAAAAATCCTTATTAGAATTTATATCACTTTTTGACTTTAAACCCAACTGTAATTACCTAAAAGCCTAAAGGCCAGGGCTATTCGTTGAATCAGAAAAGTATTTTAAAATCGGTTATCTGCCGCTGTAAAAAAATGGAGCGGGCTACGGGAATTGAACCCGCGTTTTGAGCTTGGGAAGCTCACGTACTACCACTATACTAAGCCCGCCGGTATTATTGCATTGGAGGCTGCTGGTCCTGCTGCTGGAGATCTCCTTCTTCTGGTTTTTCCTCTTCTTCTTTTGGCTGAACCTGGCTGCTGCCTTCTTTTAAATTAACTATGGTAAGATTGGTTTTTAATATTCTAATCCCCAGCTTATTATTGGCAATATCCCTGGCTTCAGTAATAATCTGCTGCATCTTTTCGGGAATATTTGCATTCTGGTTTAAGTCTACCATCATATCAATAATAATGCCCTTGGACCTGGGAGTAATCCTTACCCTTAAGTCCTCTACACCTTCCAACGTTTTCCCAGATGATTTAATCTGCTGGGCTACTGATTCAAGAGTTATCATGGCATTGCCATCCTTGACCTTGTAGACAGTAGCTATCTTGGACCGTCTCCGGTAAAACTCCATTAAAAGCAGGAATATGCTTAAAGCAAAAATAAATAACAGCGCCAATGAAGAAATAAAGGGATTTACCCCCATATTGGGATTAAACAGCCTTAAGGCTATATCCGACCATTTAAAATAGCCTATAAATTCATTGACTATGGAAAGCAGTGATAAAAAGGCAATAGCCAGCAGCAATATTACTACCACCACTTTGTTAAAAATATTCATAGACCACCATTTATTTTAATAATAATTTGTCTTTAAGATTATAATAAAAGAAAATAATTTAATAAAGCGATTTATTTTTGTTTTAAAAAAATGTATTATTTTTAACTAATGCTGGATAAACAAAAACAAACTCTAGTAATATTAAATCCTGCTTCTGCCAGGAAAACCACCATACTGGCAAAACCTGAGATAGAATCCTGCCTGTCCAAACAAGGTATTGATTACCACCTCCATGTGAGTACCAGCGCTGAGGATATTATGAATACTGTAAATAAATTTAGAGACAGGTACAAAAACTTTATTTCAGTTGGTGGAGACGGTACAGCCCATTATATTGCCAATTCCCTGGCAGGAACCGATAAAAACCTGGGGATAATACCCATGGGAAGCGGCAATGATATTTCCTCTTATTTTAATATTCCCCACAATATTGAGGAATGCTGCCGGATTATAAAAAAGGGCAATACCACCAGGATAGATCTGGGCCTTATAAACAACCAGTACTATTATATGGGAGTGGCTGGCTCAGGATTTGATTCTGAAGTCACCGACCTGGCCAATAACACCCGGCTTCCCTTTAAAGGCCCCTTCAAGTATACCTATGCTGTATACAACATATTAATTACTTTCAGGTCCAGGGAATTTAAACTTGCCTATAACAGCCAGCAGAGAGCACTTCACTCCATGATGATAGCGGTAGCCAATCTGCCCAGCTATGGAGGAGGAATGAAAGTGGCTCCAGATACTGATCCCACTGACGGAAAGCTGGATGTGTGCATTATTAAAAGAATGAGTAAAATACATTTTATTAAAGTATTTCCTACCGTTTTTGAAGGAAAACACATCTATGACCCCTTTGTAGAAATGCTTCAGACTGGAAATATTAAGATTGATTGTCCCCGGTACAGATTCAGTGTGTTTGCCGATGGGGAATACATCTGTAAACTCCCGGCAGAATTTGACCTGGTTCCCGGAGCTTTAAACCTGATAGTTCCCCCTAGTACCTAACCCAGGTCTCGTTGGTATATTTAAATAAGGTTGAAGCAGGATCCAAGCGGTTACCATTGTCTCCAAACTCAATATGACCCACTACCCCATCATAAGATATGGATTTTAATTCATCCATATAATCCATGGGCAGTATGGAATTGGCCTCCTTCATGGCTGCTATAACTATATTTACCGCGTCATAGGCATAAGGAGCATATTTTCCCGGCTCAGTTGCCAGTTCATTATCCATAGTTTCTGCATAATCAGTGTATTTATACCAGAAGTCTATGGCTTTTTTATCTTCAGTAAACCTGGCAATAGAAGGAGGTTCCGAAACTATAGCTGTTAGCCCTTCCAGGACCTCGGGGGCTGCAAGAACGCTTATCTGGTCATCCATGGCCAGCTCATCGGTAACAAAGCTGGAATCAATTCCTGCCTCTCTGGCTTTAGTAATCAGACTGGCCAGCTGGTCATACTCGGTACAGGCAAAAATATAATCCGGTTTATCCAGGAGAAGATTTTCAGCTATAATTTCATATCCTTCAGTTGAAAAATCTATGGAGTACCTCCTGGTTATGTCTATTCCCTGCTCTCTTAACAGCTGGGCCAGGTAATCCACCAGATTGGCTGAATACTCACTGCGGTTATCTATCAAGATTAATTTCTCTGGTTTTAACTGATTAATAAACACATTGGCAATATTTTCTACCTTCTGCTGATTGCTGATCACCATCCTGAAAAAATTATCTCCCAGTCCGGACAGGTCATCACCCTGGGCATAAGCAGTTATTAAAGGTATGCTGTATTCCTGATAAACAGGTATAGAGACTTTAGTAGTTCCATTAAAGGTTGAACCAATAACCGCTGATATATCCTGTTCTGCCATTTCCTGCGCTACCAGAAATGCTTTTTCAGGATCGCCCTGGTCATCTTTGCTTACCAGGTCTATCTTATAGGTAAAACCACCTATCTCTACCGGAGACAACTCTGATACAGCTATACTTGCGCTTACTGTCTGGTCAAAACCCAGTACCTGGTAATCTCCGGACAGGGCAGCCTGGTTTCCTATCTTTATAACCCTCTCCCTGGTTTCACAGCCGGAAAAATTAATTAACAAGCTAAATATAAGCAAGATCAGCACTGCCATGAAAAGAAGTCTATGGTATTTCCTTGTATTCATAATTTAACTAACGCCATTTTTAGATGAATTATAACAGAAAATATAGAAATGATAATTATTTTTACCATAAAGTATGATAAAATTTAGAAAATATCAATAATTTCAAACTTTTTTCTTTAATGAATTTATCAGAATGGTTAGAAAATGAAGATCTGAAACAGACAGTAAAAAGCTTGGAGCAATTAGTACCCCGGCCCCTACATACCGCAGTTATTTTTGGCTCTTTTTTGGCCAGAAGTATTGATTTTTTAAGCCTTGACCACAGATCGGAAATAAAAATGAAGAGCCTGCCCCATTACCCTCTCCCCTCGGTAGCCGGACAGGAAAAATCATTGATTAGCGGCACAATAAAAAATAAATTAGTGCTGTTATTTAGCGGAAGGATACATTACTATGAAGGATACAGGCTTCTGGAAACAGTATTACCGGTAATAATCAGCAAGAAACTGGGAGCAAAACAGATAATTATAACTAATTCTGCCGGTGGTCTTAATCCTGAATTTACCATAGACGACATTATGTTAATAGAAAACCATTTAAACCTGATGGGAGATAATCCTTTATTTGGGTACAGTTATGACCGCAGGCATGATTATTTTATTAATTTAGCCCAACCTTACAGCCAGTCTTTGCTGTCTGCAGCAGACCTTGCGGCCCGGCAGATAGGTTTGCGCCCAAAACATGGTGTCTATGCCGGAGTCAGGGGCCCAGTTCTGGAAACAGCTGCCGAGGCAAACATGCTTAGAATAATAGGGGCTGATGCTGTGGGGATGTCTACTGTAGCCGAGACCATTATGGCTAATTATTTGAACTTAGATGTTCTGGGAATTTCCCATATTCGAAACCTGGTTTCCGGCCAGGAAACCAGTTTCAGCCATTTAGAAGGAAATAAAAAAGAAACAAAAGTGGGGAAAATGTTGTCTAACTTAATTGAAAAGGTAATTGAGGATTCTTGATATGGACTTAAGGCTTTTAAACCAATATAAAGGAGCATACATATGAATGGTACTGCTATAGTAACTGATAGCACTGCTGATATACCAGGCGAACTTCTTGAAAAATACAATATACATTTAGTACCGTTATCGGTTATTTTCGGTAATCAGAGCTTCAGGGAGGACGGCAAGGAGATAACCGCTGCCCAGTTTTACCAGAAGCTCCAGGAATCCCGCGCTCTCCCCAAATCGGCCCAGCCTTCACCCGGAGATTTTTTTGAAACCTATTCCCGGCTGTTTAAAACTTATGACAATGTCATATCCATTCATATCTCCAAGAAGATGTCTGGGACTATTGATTCCGCAGTTATGGCCAAAAAAAAGATAGCCGATAAAAATATAGAAATAATAGACTCGGAACTGGTACATATGCCCCTTGGTTTCCTGGTTTTAAATGCTGCCCAGATGGCTCAGCAGGGAAAGAGCGTTGATCAAATTGTGGAAGGAACAAATAATCTAAAATCCAAGATGCACTCCCTGTTCATACCTAACACTCTTGAATACCTGCAGAAGGGAGGAAGGATAGGCAGGGCCCGGTCACTTATAGCTTCAGTTCTGGAAATAAAGCCCATACTAACCTTAAAGTTTGGGGAAGTTTCCCAGTTTAAAACTACCAGGAGATGGAGGCAGGCCAAGAATGAACTGGTTAAGTCCATGGCCGCCATGGTTGACGATCCCGGAAGATTAATAGTGTCAGTTGCGGATTCAGATACCTGGTCAGAAGGTGAAGAGATGAAGCAAAAGATTGAGGAAACCTTCCATCCCAAACAGATAATAAGGGTAAGTTTCGGTTGTGTTCTGGGTACGCATCTGGGTCCCGGAGCACTGGGTATAACTTTTTATGAAGATTAATTTACTAAATATAAACATAAACAAGGAGGAAAGATGTCAAAGATAGCCATAGTTACTGACAGTACTTCAGATATTCCTATAGATCTGGTAAAAAAATATGAGATAACCGTAGTGCCTTTATCGGTAGTATTCAGCAGCGAGGAAACCTATGTAGACAACGGGGAAGATATAACCATAAAACAGTTTTATGAAAAATTAAAAACCGTTAAGAAACTCCCTACCTCTGCCCAGCCTACCCCCAATGATTTTTTAGAAACATATAAAAATCTTCTAAATGAGGGGTATGAGACCATAATTTCTATCCATATAAGTCAGAAAATGTCAGGTACCCTGGCTTCTGCCCTGGCAGCTAAAAAACAACTGCCCGACCAAGATATAGAAGTAATTGATTCCTATAATGTACATATGCCCTGCGGCATAATTGCAGTAAAAGCAGCCCAGATGGCCCAGCAGGATAAAAGCAAAGAAGAAATAATGGATGTAATCTATGATATAAGGAAAAAGGTAAGGACTCTATTTGTTCCCAAAACCCTTGAATATCTGCAAAAGGGAGGAAGGATTGGAAAGGCTAAAGGTCTGGTTGCTTCCCTGCTGGAAATTAAGCCCATACTCACTATTGAGTCGGGGGAAATTTCACAGTTTAAGACTACCCGTAGATGGAATCAGGCAAAAGCTGAGTTAATCAACTCCATGGGAAAAATGGTATCCAAACCAGATAAGCTGGTGGTAATAGTATCTGATTCCGACAACAAGGAAGAAGGGGACATGCTGGAGGAAACCATTAAAAAAGAATTTAATCCCAGGGAAATTATAAGGGCAGACATTGGTGTAATAGTAGGCGCCCATGTAGGACCTGGAACTATAAATGCTACCTTTTATGAAGAAGATTGATAAATAAATCAAAAATTCGCCAACAGATACAGGAAAAAAGAGATAAACTGGATAAAGAGAAACGGCTTTCTAAAAGCAGGATTATAGCTGATAAGTTTCTGGCCTCCAGTTTTTATATCAACTCTAAAGTTATAATGGCTTACTGGCCTTTTAGAAGCGAAATAGATACCACTCTGATTATCAGCCGGGCGATAACTGATAGAAAAATGGTTACCCTCCCCAGGGTTTGCCACCATAAGCTTGCCCTGTATTATGTACAGAACCCGGCACTGGAATTAGGATGCGGGGCATATGGTATAATGGAGCCAATCGAAGAAAAGTGCAGGGCCGCTAACCCAAGGGATATTGATATGGTAATAGTACCGGGGGTTGCATTTGATCTTGAATTAAACCGTCTGGGTTATGGCGGGGGCTATTACGATAAGCTTCTGGCAACTTTAGGTAAAAGAGTTAAAAAAATAGCCCTGTGTTTTGATATACAGATAATCAGCCGGGTACCTGCAGAAGAACATGATGTTAAGGTAGATGGTTTAATAACTGAGTCTAGGGAGATATTTTGCCCCAGGTAGTAAAAGATATTGCATTACTGATACCTGCTTATAATGAGCAGAAGTATATTGCAGAAGTTATAAAAAACTGCGCCCGCTACGATATGGATATAATAATAGTAGATGATGGCTCCATCGATAATACAGTTAAGGTAATAGAGGGTTGTGAAGAAATAAAGACAGGACAGGTCACCCTTCTAAAACATACTAAAAACCTGGGCAAAGGCAAATCTCTTTTAACCGGATTTAATCATATCATATCCCGCAACTATCGGGGAGTAATAACCCTGGATGCCGACGGGCAGCATGATGTAGCAGAAATCCACAATTTCCTGGAAAGAATAGAAAGGGACAATCCGGATATTATAGTAGGCAATCGCCTGGGCCAAACTCATAATATGCCTTTTATAAGGCTGGCTACCAATGTATTTACCTCCTGGCTGATATCCTTAATTGCCGGCAGAAAAATCAGGGACGTACAGTGCGGCTACCGTTATATAAATTGTAGGGTGTTAAGAAAAGTAAAGGTGGAAACCGCTAATTTTGATACGGAGCCGGAAATCCTTTTAAAAGCCAGCTGGCTGAATTTCAGTATTACCAATATTCCCATAAAGACCATATACCACCAGGACTTTGTCAGCTATGTTAACCCGGTCACCGATACCATTAAGTTTTTTAAACTGGTTTTTAGAAGCTTGAAACAGAAAAAGAAGATACTTTCCACAAGGTAAATAAAAAAAATATGGGGAGAAGCTTCTTAATTTTAATGCCTGTCCCCATATTTTCTGTCTCTCTTCTTTTAATAACCGCTTAAATTATTAATTTATCACTTTCATAATCAAGCTGTTATTTATTGGTGCATACTATTTCCAGAGGTATATTCAGTATACTGGATACACATTTCAGTTTATCTATCTGGCTGCCGGTGGCCAGGGCAAAATGATGGGTGGGTCCAGTCAGGCTCCATCTGTTTACAAACTCTCTTAACCCAATATCAAAACTGGCTCTGCAGTTGGTATCTCCCAGTTTCAAAACCGGCCCTTCCCTGTTTATGCCTTCAGCGGCTACCATTTTGTAACCACCGGTTTCATCCTGGGTTAAAGCCAAAGCAGTTATTTCTCCCAGTTTGGGATAGAACTGGGTTAGATATCCTCCACCGGCCTTGCCATGGAATACCTCAGAATATTTAAGCAGAGGTTTTTGTCCGGATATAGCGGGATCTCCTGAACCACTATGTCCTATTAGGCATATGTTATCATCGAAATCCATTGAATAAAGCTCGGCCAGGGTCCCGGTTCCACTAATATTTTTAAGTATGGACATAGCCAGGGAAACCTTCATGTCCCCTTCCACAGCACAGGCTATATTCTGCTCTATAAGCATGGAATAAGCAGGATTTAATACGGCTATAAGATTAGCCACTTCCTCGGATAGGCTGGTGGCATAATGGCTGGCAATAGCTGAAAGTTTCTTCTCTTTTACCAGATTTTCCAGACCGCACACACTGGAAGCAAGGTACTCCAGCTCTTTTTCAGGTACAGTTCCGGAAACTTCAAAAGTTGACAAAATCTTCTCAGACTGTTTCTTGATGCTTCCTTTATCTATATCCTTATAGGATTGGACTACATCTTCCCATTCCAGCATTTCGGTAAAAATACCAAGTTCTGAAAAGAGCTTGGTTTCATCTACATATAAGTCCATCATGCCCGGGTATGGCCTGCCGATAAGACCGAGGCTAGTAGTTCTAAACCTTCTACCCACTATGGAAGCTTTGCACCATTTATCGATTTCTGTGTCTACTTCCTCATCGCCTTCCAGATAACCGGTAATCACGTCACACCTTTTACCCAGCCGTCGCAATACTGCCACCATTTCAGGAACACACCCGCATGAAAATCCATCGCCAAGCCACTGATCTATCTTATTGGTTTTATCCATATCCAGGGCAGTAAGGTGCTGGATATTAAGAAGAACTACCGGTACATCAAGATCCTTAACTGCCGGTGACAGATTCGATGATGTAGAGTAAGTGGTACACTGGCAGAACACAATATCCACATCATTTTCTTTAAAAAGTTTACCGGCCCTGGCAGAAGCCTCCATGGAATCCACCATGCCTGCCGATACAATATCATAATCCTTGCCGAATTTTTTCAAAACCTGTTCATGCTGATTGGTCAAATTTTCCTTTAAGCCTGAAAACTGGGGAAAATAAGCACCTAACGCAATGGCCATAACACCAACTTTGGGTTTTGATTCATTCACATCAATCACTTCCTTTTTTCTATAAGGTTTATAAATTTAACAATTAATTCTTTCTAAGGCTCAGTCATCCAGTACAGCAGCTGCCCTTATGGGTGACCCTCCACAACCCTTTAGCTTTAAGGGCAGAGCAAAAAAGGTAAACTCTTCATTTCCCAGATGCTCCATATTGGCCAGCCCTTCTACCACCAAAATATTATTTTTTAAAAAAGTCTGATGTACCAATTTCCATTCATTACCATTGGGAGTGGGCATATCCATCCCCAGTAAGGGAATCTTTTTTTCAACTACCCAGTTGGTTAATTCAACCGACACAAAAGGAAAATCTGAAAAGAATTCTTTTTCAGGAAAAACTTTATCCCAGCCAGTATGCAGCAAAACGCTTAAACCCTTGTCTATGGATGATTCATATTGTTTCAAATCTTCAATGGTTATAGCTTCTTTGGGCTTTTTATGGGTCAGGTCTACTTTAATAGCCCGTACTACAAATCTGTCCAGATCCACCTTATCAATAGTTTGTCCTTCATAGAAAAAATGATAGGGAGCATCAATATGGGTACCCTGGTGGGTTGAAGTGGTAACCCTTTCCAGGTTATATCCTAAATTATCAAGATTACAGTGCCTGGTAATGGCTAATTTGGGGTCCATAGGCATGGTTGGAGCCCCGTCATACATCTCTGCTGTCAGGTCAATGATTTTATCGTACATATTATCATACTCCTTCTTTGCAGTTAGTTAAAATTAAAAGGCAAGCAAAAGATGCCATTAGATAAAAGCATATTTTTATTCACTTTAATAAGTCTGTAAACCTATATATCTAAAAACCAGTCCATCGGTCAATCGTCCCAGCTTAATTTAAGTTTAAAATTCAGTTAAATATTTTTACTGTTTACGGCCAATTACGGATTATTATTATACTAATGCTCAATTGATACCGCAAGATATTTCCACCTGCTTTCCTCTACATTCTTTTTAGCTACTGGAATTAAAAAATCTTCTGGTAATATTAATTTCTTTATTATTAAAATTTCCTATATTTTATAATGACACAGTTGAAACAATCTTGACTGAATAATTGTTCCATTGTAGAATTTCTATCAGTTAAAATTGATAGAGGCAATAAACGTATATTGCCCCAGAAGATTGATATTCTACTTATGGACAAAACTAATACTTATAACCTATCTTTTAGTGCCAGTATTGATTTTTATACATTGTCATTATATCAAACCATTATTAAGCATGGAGGTAATTTGTATGAGAGGACTTAAAGGCAAAGCAGCCATAGTAACCGGCGGCTCCCGGGGAATAGGTAAAGCCTGCGTTAAAAGGCTGCTGGAAGAAGAGGTAAGGGTGCTGTTTAACGGCAGAAACCCCCAGAC